>JACQAG010000078.1 GCA_016195085.1 Pseudomonadota bacterium
CCCCAAACCCTCCCCTGAGGGGAGCCTGCCCGAGGGGCCGCAATGATGGACTGGGATAAGCTGCGCGTCTTCCATGCCGTCGCCGAGGCCGGCAGCTTCACCCATGCCGGCGAGACCTTGAACTTGAGCCAGTCGGCCGTCAGCCGGCAGATCAGCGGGCTCGAGGAGAGCCTGGGCGTGCCGCTCTTCCACCGCCACGCCCGCGGTCTCATCCTGACCGAGCAGGGCGAGCAGCTCTACCAGACCGCCAAGGAGATCTTCTCCAAGCTCGCCATGGCCGAGGCCATGCTGGTGGAGGGACGCGAGATCCCGAAGGGGCCGCTCAAGGTCACCACCACCGTCGCCTTCGGCTCCACCTGGCTGACGCCCCGGCTCAGGGAGTTCGTCGACCTCTATCCCGAGATCTCGCTCAGCCTGGTGCTCGACGACAGCGAGCTCGACCTCGGCATGCGCCAGGCCGACGTGGCGATCCGGCTGTCGCCGGAGCGGCAGCCGGACCTGGTGCAGCGTCACCTGGTGACCATGCACCTGCATCTCTATGCGGCGCCGTCATACCTCAAGACCCATGGCTTGCCGCGCTCGCTCGCCGAGCTCGCCAATCACCGCCTCATCACCTATGGCGAATCGACGCATCCGCCCTTTCCCGAGGTCAATTGGCTGATCAAGAGAGTGGCCGCCGGAGGCACCGCCCCCGGCCACGTCATGACCATCAACAACTTCTACGCGATCTATCGGGCGGTGCAGGGCGGCATGGGCATCGCCGCCCTGCCGGAGTTCATGGCGGCGGAGGATGTGTCACTGATTCGCGTTCTACCGGAGGTCGACGCCCCGCAGGTGCCGGCATATTTTCTCTATCCGGAAGAGCTGCGTCACTCCAAGCGCATCGCCGTGCTCAGGGATTTTTTGCTGAAGCACGTCGCAACCCAGGAATTCTAAGGACTTAGCAGTCCCTTGCGGCAATCGCACGGCAGCGCGAATCGGTATGCAGGCACTGCATACCGGAACTGTCAATTTGTTAATGGTTTTTTAGGGCCTAGCCCCTAAGTTTAGAAGCGGTGGATGTTGCGTCGCAACACGCCGCCGTTCGGGCGCCCTGCCCGAACCAGGGTCCTTCGGGATCCTACGTCTCCCAGACGTGAAGCCTCCCTGTTCAACTTGCCGGGCCGTAAGGCCCGGCATTTTTTTCTACGCCCTCCTACGCTCCTGCCGGAGCTTCGGGGGGCGGGCCCCGCCTCCCGAAGCCTCGGCGAAGGGAGGTCAGGCGTAGAGCCGCTCGCCCTTCAAGTCCTTGTAGATCTCGGCCACGAACTCGGCATAGCCGTTGAACAGCAGTGTGGGCACCCGCTCGTTGGTGCCCAGCACCCGCTCGCTCGCCTGGCTCCAGCGCGGATGCGGCACCTCCGGATTGACGTTGGCCCAGAAGCCGTATTCCTGCGCCTGGATCGTCTCCCAGAAGCTCACCGGCCGCTTTTCCGTAAACTCCAGCTTGACGATCGACTTGATCGACTTGAACCCGTACTTCCAGGGCGTTACCAGCCGGATCGGGGCGCCGTTCTGCTTCGGCAGCGGCTTGCCGTAGAGACCGGTGGCGATGAAGGCGAGCTCGTTGGTGGCTTCCGCCATGGTGAGCCCCTCGATATAGGGCCAGGGATACCAGAACTGCTTCTGCCCGGGCGCCATCTTGGCGTCCTGGAAGGTGGTCATGGCGATGAATTTCGCCGAGCCCAGGGGGCGGGCGTAGTCGACCAGCGCCTTCATCGGAATGCCGCTCCAGGGCACCGCCATGGACCAGGCCTCCACACAGCGGTGGCGGTAGAGCCGCTCCTCCAAGGGAAGCTTAGCCAGCAGCGTGTCGATGTCGACGGTCCGCTTCTCCTCCACGAGGCCGGTGATCTCGACCGTCCAAGGCCGCACCTTCAGGATCTGTGCGGCTTGCGAGATCTCCTTCTGGGAGCCGAACTCGTAGAAATTGTTGTAGGTGGTGGCAAGCTTCTCGTCGGTCAGCTTCCGGTCGAGAGTGAAGCGCGGATTCTGCTTGACCGGGTAGAGCTTGCCCGAGGGATCGTCGTCCACCTTCTGGGCCGCCGCTCCGCGGCCGAAGAAACCGACCCCGGCGGCCAGAATCGGCCCGGCGGCGATCGCCTGAACGAGACGGCGGCGGTCGTTGAACACCGCCTCGGGGGTTGCGGCACGGTCGGGGAGCTCCCATCCGCGCTTACGCCTGATCATCATGCCAAAGGCTCCACCGGCTTGTTCTCCCCCAAGTCTGGCAAAGCTAGAGCGGCGCGGACCGGGAAGCAACTCACGGGCGGGTGAACCCGAGCGGCGCTGGCTCGGCTCCACGCCTGCCCAAAGGAGAACGGCGCCGGCATTGCTGCCGGCGCCGCCTCGTGCTCCGCGCCTTTGGGGGCCGTTCGGGGGGGCGGGGATCAGCCCTTGTCGATGCGGAGCGCGATGAAACGCATTTCGCCCTGGCGGTCGACCAGGAGCAGGATCGACTTGCGGTTGGCCTGCCTGGCCTTCTGCACGCGGCTTTGGATATCCGCCGGAGTCTTCACCTCCTCCTGACCCACCTCGACGACGATGTCGCCGGGCCTGACACCCTTCTCGGCGGCGGGACCGTTCTCGTCGACGGCGGTCACGACCACGCCTTGGGTCACATGCTCATCAATGTCGAACTTCTGGCGAAGTTCCTGGGTGATCGGGGAGAGCGCCAGACCCAAAGCGTCGACGCGCGCCTGGCCGCTGCCGCGCTGCGGAGAGTCTTTCGGCTGGGCGGGCACGCTTGCCTGCTGCTCGTTCTCTTCGAGCTCGCCCACGCGCACGCTCAAGGTCACCATCTTGCCGTCGCGCCAGACCTGCATCGGCACGTCCTTGTCGATCGCGGTCTCGGCCACGATCCGGGGGAGCCGACGCATCTCGGTCACGTCCTTGCCGTCGAAGGTCAGGATGACGTCGCCTGCCTTGACCTTGGCCTTGTCGGCCGGGCCGCCGTCGCTGATCGAGGCGACCAAGGCGCCCCGCGCCTTGGTCAAGCCCAGGCTCTCGGCTATCTCGTCGGTCACACCCTGGATGCGAACGCCGAGCCAGCCGCGCCGGGGTTTGCCATAGTCCCGGAGCTGATCCAGGTAGGGCTTGGCGAGGTTCGAGGGGATGGCAAAGCCGATGCCGACGCTGCCGCCCGAAGGCGAATAGATCGCCGTGTTGATGCCGATCACCTCGCCTGCGAGATTGAACAAGGGCCCGCCGGAATTGCCCTTGTTGATCGCGGCATCGGTCTGGATGAAGTCGTCATATTGCCCGGCGTTGATGTCGCGCGAGCGCGCCGAGATGATGCCCTTGGTCACCGAATTGCCGAGACCGAACGGATTGCCGATCGCGATCACCCAGTCGCCGATCCGCGACTTCGCCGAGTCGCCGAACTTCACCGCGGAGAGCTTGCGGCTGCCCGGCTTGATCCGGAGCAGCGCCAAGTCGGTCTTAGTGTCGCGCCCGACAATCTCGGCCTTGAACTCGGCATCGTCGAACAAGCGGACGGTGATCTCGTCGGCATCGGCGATGACGTGGTTGTTGGTCACCACCAGGCCCGCGGCATCGATGATGAAGCCGGAGCCGAGCGAGGTCGCGCGCCGCGGCGCCTGATCGGGCCGCTGACCGTTGCGATCGAAGAAGTCCTTGAAGAACTCCTCGAACGGCGAGCCCGGCGGGAACTGCGGAATGTCCGGCCCGCGGCGCTGCTGTTGCTGGCCGCGTTCGCCCTGAGCCTGCTTCAAGGTCTGGGTCGTGGCGATGTTGACCACGGCCGGCAGTAGCTGATCGGCGAGATCGGCGAAGCTATCAGGCGTCGCCGCCAGGGCCGAGCCCGGCGCCATGGCGAAGCCGAACAGGATCGTGCCCGTCGCCGCGCCGGCCAACGCGCGATGCATCCCCGGAAGCCAGGCCCGACCCGCGGCTTCCGCCCCACCTTCTCGCTGCATTTGGACCAGTTCGCTCACTTTTGAGATCTCCCGCCCCCGTCGCTGCCGCACGACACCGAAATCGCACGGCGGACCCGCGACTTGCTTCAAAGCCCCAATTGGTAATTCCCGGCCGACCTGTCAATCAGCCGGCCCGCGGAAATAGCCAATCAATCGCCAGTATGTGGTTGAATTATGGCAAAGCCAACCGGCTCCGACGCTGCCAAACGGGTTGACGAAATTGTGAACGCGGCCTTGGCCTTGGCCTGGCCAACCCTCAGTGTCGGATCAGCCAAACAACCGCCACGCCCACGCAGGCGGCGGCCAATCCGACCCGCCGCAACCACTCCTCAGGGATCGCCTGCATGGCTGCCGCCATCCGCTTCATGGCAGGCGGAAACAGCGCGTAGAGCGCGCCCTCCACCACCAGCACGAGGCCGAACGCGGTCAAGAAATCGGTCCAGCCCGGAAGGCTCCCTGGCATGGCAGCCTCGCGGCCAGGCCTGACCGGCTCGAATCGGCCGGCTAGCGGGTCCCGCCGGCCCTGCCGGTCGGATCGCCGAAATAGCGGAAGAAGTCGCTGTCGGGCGTCAGCACCATGGTCGTCGAATTGCTGTTGAGGGCGTCCCGGTAGGCTTCCATCGACCGATAGAAGGCGAAGAACTCCGCATCCTTGCCGAAGGCGTCGGCATAGATCTGGATCGCTTGCGCGTCGCCCTGCCCGCGCTGCGTCTGGGCCTCGCGCTGGGCGGTGGCCAGGATGACGATTCGCTGCCGGTCGGCGTCGGCGCGGATCTGCTGCGCCACCTCGAATCCTTCCGCGCGGAATTCGCGGGCTTCGCGTTCGCGCTCGGATTTCATCCGGTTGAAGATCGCCTGGCTGGTCTGCTCGGGATAGTCGGCGCGCTTCATGCGCACATCGACGATTTCGATGCCGAGCGGCTTTACCGCCTGGTTCACGTCGCTGCGGATGACCGCCATGATCTCGGCCCGCTTTGCCGAAAGGATCGAAGTCAAGGTCTCGCCGCCCAGGATGCGCCGGAGCGAGGAGCTGATGATCGCCGACAGCCGCGCCCGCGCGCCGGCTTCGTTGGTGACGGTCTGGAAGAAGCGGAGCGGATCGGCGATGCGAAAGCGCGAATAGGTGTCGACGTCGATACGCTTCTGATCGACGAGGATCACCTGCTGCTTCGGCGGATCCAGATCGAGTACGCGCTTTTCGAAATACTGCACGTTCTGCACGAAAGGCAGCTTGAAATTGAGGCCGGGCTGCTGGATGACGCGCTTGGGCTCGCCAAGCTGCAGCACCAGGGCCTGCTGGTTCTGGTTGACGATGAAGAAGGAGCTATAGGCGAAGACGCCGATGACGATGACGGCAGCGCCGAGGGCGCCGAGCAGGTTTCTTTGCATGGGCTCGGCTCCTCCTACTGAGTCCGCACCACCGGCGCCCCGCCGGGTGCGGTGGACGCGGGGCCGGTGGGGCTGCCAGGGCTGGCGGGCCCATGCTTCTGCAGCTCCGGCAGCGGCAGATAGGGCACCACGCCGGATGCGGCAGACTTGTCGACGATGAGCTTGTTGGTGTTGCGCAACACTTCCTGCATGGTTTCGAGATAGATGCGCCTCGTGGTCACGTCCGGGCTCACCTTGTAGGCGGTGTAGACCGAGTTGAAGCGGTTGGCGTCGCCCTGGGCGCGGTTGACGACCTCTTCCTTGTAGGCGCGGCCCTCCTGGATCAGACGTTCGGCATCGCCGCGGGCCCGCGGCACCACGTCGTTGCGATAGGCATCGGCTTCGTTGCGAAGCCGCTCCTTGTCCGCCCGCGCGCGCTGCACCTCGTTGAAGGCATCGACGACCGAGGACGGCGGATCGACCTCGAGCAGCTGCACCTGGCGGATGAGAACGCCGGTCTGGTAGGAGTCGAGCAGCTTCTGCAGGAGCTCGGTCGTCTGCACCTCGATCTGGGCGCGGCCTTCGGTGAAGGCGACCAGGATGGTCTTCTGCCCCACCACCTCGCGCAAGGCGCTCTCGGCCGCCGCCTTCACCGTGAGCTCGGGATCGCGCACCTTGAACAGGTATTCGCCCGCATCCTTGACGCGCCAGAACACCACGAAGCCGATGTCGACGATGTTCTCATCGCCGGTCAGCATCAGGCTCTCCTCCAGCATGTCGCGCTTGCTCGCCGCTCGCACCCCCTCGGCGGCCGAGCGGAAGCCGATCTCGATCCGGTTCTCGCGCGTCACATTGGGCGTGAGCGCGGTCTCGATCGGCGCCGGCAGGTGATAGTTGAGGCCTGGCTGGGTGGTCCGGACCCACTCGCCGAAGCGCAAGACCACGCCCTGCTCGTCGGGCGCCACCCGATAGAAGCCGCTCGCCATCCACAGCAGCACCGCAAGCAGCGCGATGAGCAAGGCGCCCTTACCGCCGCCCAAGCCCTGGGGCATCACCCGGCGAAAGCGATCCTGGCTCCGCCGCAGCAGCTCCTCGATATTGGGCGGCTGGCCGCCGCCACGGCCCCAAGGGCTGCCGCCCCCGCCTGAACCGCGTCCGCCCCAGGGACCGCCGCCGTTACCGCCGCCTCCGCCGCCGCCCCACGGGCCGCCGCCACCTTGATTCTGCCACGGCATCGGTCACCAACCTGTCTTGAGAGAAATGCGCCCGGACGAGACCCGCCCCACGCGGCCTTGGCTCTGGCCACCTTGTCTTTGCAAACCCCGATGCACGGTCTTATATGCACTTTGCTCGGTTTCGACCAGGCAAACCGGGTGTCTCGGATATTGCCCAATGCCTCGGAGTTTTCAAGCATGGCTCAAGTGAGCGAGACGGCGGTGAGAGAGGCGCTGAGCCGGGTGACCGATCCGGACCGCGGTTCCGACATCGTCTCCCTCGGCATGGTCTCCGGCATCGTGATCAAGGGCGGCAATGTCGGTTTCGCGATCGAGGTCGATGCCAAGCGCGGGCCCGCCATGGAGCCCCTGCGCCAGGCAGCCGAGCGTGCGGTTGAGACCTTGCCCGGCGTGCTCTCGGTCTCCGCCGTGCTGACCGCCGAGCAGCCGCAGAAGCCCCCGCCGGGACCGGCGCGGGGTCAACCCGGAGGCAAGCCGGTCGTTCCCGGCGTTCGCGCCATCGTCGCCGTCGCGTCGGGCAAGGGCGGCGTCGGCAAGTCGACGACCGCGGTCAATCTGGCGCTGGCGCTGGCGAGCGAGAACCTCCGCGTCGGCCTGCTCGACGCCGACATCTACGGACCGTCGTTGCCGCGCATGATGAAGGTCGGCGGCAGGCCCGACACCAAGGACGGCAAGACGCTCGAGCCGAAGCTGAGCTACGGCATCAAATGCATGTCCATCGGCTTCATGGTCGCCGAGGACACGCCGATGATCTGGCGCGGGCCCATGGTGATGAGCGCGCTCGAGCAGATGCTGCGCGACGTGAATTGGGGCGAGCTCGACATCCTGGTCGTCGACCTGCCGCCCGGCACCGGCGATGCGCAGCTGACCATGGCGCAGCGCGTGCCCTTGAGCGGCGCGGTCATCGTCTCGACCCCGCAGGACATCGCCCTCCTCGATGCCCGCAAGGGCCTCAACATGTTCCGCAAGGTCGACGTGCCGGTGCTCGGCATCGTCGAGAACATGAGCTACTTCATCTGTCCGCATTGCAGCGGCCGCTCCGACATCTTCAGCCATGGCGGCGCGCGCCGGGAAGCGGAGCGTCTGGGCGTGGACTTCCTGGGCGAGGTGCCCCTCGACATGGCGATCCGCTCCACCTCCGATGACGGCACGCCCATCGTGGTCTCCGATCCCGCCAGTCCCCTGGCGGAGGTCTACAAAGAGATTGCCCGGCGCGTGTGGGCGAAGGTCGGCGATCGCAGCAGCGGTCCCCGTCAGGCGCCGCGCATCGTCATTCAATAGCCCACCACCCTTTCGAAATACCCGATGCGCCGCACGATCCCTCTCGCCGTGCTCCTTGCCGCGACGATGACGCCGCCGAGCCTGGCGCAGCAGGTCGACGAGGCGGGTGTGCTGCTCGCCATCGATGCAACCTTCTCAATGGCCTCCCGCGAGCTCGGACGCGCCAGAACTGCAAGTGCCGGGCTTGGCGCTCGGTAAGCTGCATGGGCTCAGCCGGGTTCGGATCGACCGAGGATCGCCATCAGCTCCCGCCATTCGCGCTTGCCGATGCCGCTCGAGGGTTGATCCACCGCCTCGCCGGCGATGAGCCGCTTCACCACCGCGAGCCCGCCTGCGGAAAGATGCACGCCCTTCAGCCCATGCTGCTCGAAGGCCTCGAAGGTCCAGGGGACCCAGCGCTTGACCGTCTCCAGCATCGTCTCGGCATAGGCACGGATCTCGTATTGCGCGTGCGGATCGGCGCGGAGCGCCAGAAAGTGCATGAGATTGTAGAGATCGATCTTCCAATACCATTGCGTATAGAAGTTGAGCGGCAGATTCATGCGGGCGAGCTCGCGGGCCAGTCCCTGGCGGCCGGGATCGAGAACCTGACCCGCATCGTCGATATTGAGCATGTGCCGATAGTGATCGTAGGCGCGCTCGGCATCCTCGCGGAGCAAGCCCAGGACCTCCCGCGCCTCAGCCCCTTCCAAGGTCGTGCCGCGGCCCTGGCGGTTCACCTCCGACTGCGCCCCTAGATGCTCGGGTGCGGGTACGTAGAACTCGCGATCGAGAATGGAATAGCGGGCCGAGTACTCGTTCACGTTGGCGGTGCGGTGCCGGATCCATTGCCGGGCGACAAAGATCGGCAGCTTCACGTGGTACTTGATCTCGCACATCTCGAAGGGTGTGGAGTGGCGATGGCGCAAGAGATAGGCGATGAGCGCCTTGTCCTCGCTCACCTTGCGGGTGCCGCGGCCATAGGAAACGCGCGCCGCCTGCACCACGGCCGCATCGTCGCCCATATAGTCGATGACCCGGATGAAGCCGTGATCCAAGACCGGGATCGCCTGGTAGAGCACCTCCTCCAGCGCCGGCACGCTGGGCCTCCGGGTCGGCGTGGCGGCCGCGCGGGTCGCGGCGATCTCTGCCTCTTGTTCGGGTGTGAGAGGCATGGGCGGCGGCAAGCTCCGTTCGCAGAAGAGGGCGCCGACTGTAACCGAGCCCTCCGGAGGCTGCCATGATTCGCTGCCGCCATGATTTGCCGCTGCCATGATTTTCCATGGGGCATCAGCCGCCCCTTTCACCGGAGCGTTGGCGCGCCTATACTATTAGGCGTCGGGAAACCGACTATGGCGATAAACGGAGCGTAGAATAAGCGCTACGGACCCGGGGGCAGTGCCCGGCGCCTCCACCAATTCGGTCGGCTGCTTTACCTCGAGGCCGAGGACGAGCGGCCGGCCCCCATGGGGGCGATCCAGGATCGACGTGCGTGGTAAAGACGGTCTTTTCGCCCGGCATGGTTCCGCCGTTATCGGGCCGATTCATAGGTGCCAACGACAACGTTGCGCCCGCTTTGAAGGCTGCTGCCTAACCCACCCGATAGGGTGCCAAGGCACTAGCTGATTAGCGCGGTTCGGGGGGCACCGGGCAACAGAAGCCCCCCACTCGGCCTCACAAATCGGCGCGGCCCACCCAAGGGCCGGCATCGCGGGCGGGGTGTAGCGGCACATGGCGAGGAATGGTCTGCGCTACGATCAGATGATGGACGAAGCCCTGCGCGGCGTCGTCCGTAGCGCGCTCGTCGAAGCGGCGGAAGACGGCCTGCCTGGCGAGCATCATTTCTATGTCTCCTTCCGCACCGACTGGCCCGGCGTCGAGATACCGGACTATCTGCGCACGAAATACCCGCAGGAGATGACCATCGTGCTCCAGTTCCAGTTCTGGGGGCTGGAGGTGGGTGAGGATATCTTCGCGGTGTCGCTCAGCTTCAACAACGCGCGCGAGCGCCTGGTCATCCCGCTTGCCGCCGTCACCGTGTTCGCCGACCCCGCGGCCAAGTTCACCCTGCAGTTCCAAGGCCAGCAACGAGGGCAGGCGGCTCAATCGGGCAAGCTCGCCCCCATCGAGGCGATGGCCGAGGGGCCAGGCGACGGCGAGGCGAGCAAGGTCGTCGCCCTCGACGCCTTCCGCAAGAAATAGCAGAGTGCGATCGGTGGAGTGTCTGGGCGGACCAATCGCCGCCGCCTGGATTTCATCGGTCATCCAAGGAGAAGACGGAGATGCCCGGTCCGGATCATGCCGCGCTCGAAGAGGCGGCCCACGCCATCTTCCCCCACACCCATGACGACACCCTCTATCGCCGCCTCTCGAGCGAGCACGTCGAGACCGTGCCCTTCGCCGATGGCGAGGTCCTGCGCGTGGCGCCCGAGGCCTTGTCCCTGCTGGCGAGCCAAGCCTTCCACGACATCTCGCACCTCTTGCGGCCCGGTCACCTGAAGCAGCTCCGGCGCATCCTCGATGACCCCGAGGCTTCCGACAATGACCGCTTCGTCGCCCTCGACCTCCTGAAGAACGCCAACATCGCCGCGGGCGGCATCTTGCCCATGTGCCAGGACACCGGCACCGCGATCGTCATGGGCAAGAAGGGCGAGCGGGTGTGGACCGGGGTCGACGATGAGGCGTGGCTCGCCCGCGGCATCCTCAAGACCTACGCCACCGACAATCTTCGCTACAGCCAGCTGGCGGCACTCGACATGTTCAAGGAGGTGAACACCGGCAACAATCTGCCGGCGCAGATCGACCTCTATGCCACGACCGGCGATGAGTACCGCTTCCTCTTCATCGCCAAGGGCGGCGGCAGCGCCAACAAGACCTTCCTCTATCAGGAGACCAAGGCCCTCTTGAATCCGGACGGGCTGATGAAGTTCCTGGATGCGAAGATCCGCACGCTCGGCACCGCCGCCTGCCCGCCCTATCACCTGGCGGTGGTGATCGGCGGCACCTCGGCCGAAATGACCTTGAAGACGGTGAAGCTCGCCTCCTGCCGCTATCTCGACGGCTTGCCCACCAAGGGCAGTGCTGCCGGCCATGCCTTCCGCGACCTCGAGACCGAGGCGAAGGTGCTGGAGCTGACGGCGAAGATGGGCATCGGCGCGCAGTTCGGCGGCAAGTATTTCTGCCACGACGTCAGGGTGATCCGGCTGCCGCGCCACGGCGCCTCCTGCCCGGTCGGCATCGGCGTCTCCTGCTCCGCCGACCGCCAGGTGCTGGGTAAGATCACCCGGGACGGCATCTTTCTGGAGCAGCTCGAGACCAACCCCGCGCAGTTCCTGCCGGAGCCGGCGACCGATCAGCTCGGCGGCGAGGTGGTTCAGATCGATCTCAACCGGCCGATGGCGGAGATCCGCAAGACGCTCAGCCGGCTGCCGATCAAGACGCGGCTGTCGCTCAGCGGGCCGATGGTGGTCGCCCGCGACATCGCGCACGCCAAGCTGAAGGAGCGGATCGATGCGGGCCAGGGCCTGCCCGACTACGTCAAGGAGCGGATGATCTACTACGCCGGCCCGGCCAAGACGCCGAAAGGCTACGCATCGGGATCCTTCGGCCCGACCACCGCCGGCCGCATGGACTCCTATGTCGAGGTGCTGATGGCCAATGGCGGCGGCTACGTGACCCTCGCCAAGGGCAACCGCTCCCGCCAGGTGACCGAGGCGTGCAAGAAGCATGGCGGCTTCTATCTGGGCTCGATCGGCGGACCGGGCGCCAGGCTCGCTCAAGACTGCATCAAGAAGGTCGAAGTCTTGGAATATCCCGAGCTCGGCATGGAGGCGGTCTGGCGCATCGAGGTGGTCGATTTCCCCGCCTTTATCGTCGTCGACGACAAGGGCAACGACTTCTTCGCCAATATCTGACGGCTCCATCCAACGAGCGAGGGATAGTGCCCGCCCGGTGGGTTCCGCGGCTCCGAAAGAAATCAGACACGAGATCGGTAAGTGCCTATGATCTCCCGGCCCTCAGCCGGCGGCGGCGAGGGCAGAGAGAGGACGGCCAGAAGACGGTCCGCGCTTCTCTCGCGCGCGAGCGAGGCTTCAACGCCTCACCTCGGGCTGAGCATCGATACTTCCATCCACTAACCAGGACGCGCCTGGCGATGCCGGGCGCACATCCGTTGCGGAGGACTCCAATGGCCAAAGGTCAGAAACGCAGCAATCGCGAGGCGAAGAAACCAAAACAAGCGAAGGTCAAAGCCGCCGCCGCCGCGTCACCCTTCGCCGCCCAGAATGCGAAGACGGCCGCCAGTCCAGGCAAGAAGCGTTAGCGCCTTCCGCACTCGCCCGGTCAACCGGATAGCTTGTTGAGGTCGTCGAGGACGCTCTCGATCAGTCGCTTCCGGCGCGGGTCTTGCGCTTCCTGCGTGCCCGCAAAAAGCTGCAGCAGGTACCGCACTTTGGCCGCGGCATCCGCCCAAGTCGTCGCCGGAGCGGCGGCAAGATTTTGCTCGAGCTCCGCTTGTCGCTGTCGCAGCGCCGTCTGATCGGCCTGCACCTCATGGAGCTCGCGGCGAATTTCGGTGGCCTTCTGGGCTGCCATGCCCCGTCGCCCGTCGAGCTCGATGGGGTCGTCCGACATCATTAGGTTTGAGCGCCGGTCCGCGCAGGATGGTCGAAAGCGCTCACTTCCGCGCCTTGCGCGCCGCATAGCGCGCGTCGCGGGCGGCCTTTTGTTTCGCCTCCAAAGCCGAGGCTTCGGCGGCAAGCTCAGCCTCGCGCTCGACTTGCTCCGCCGCCCGCGTCACGCGCTCGGCGGCTTGGCGGGCCTCCTCGGCGTCGCGGGCGGCCTTGCGCTCGGCAAGACGCGCTTCGCGCGCGTGGCTGATCGCCTGTCGAGCCGCTTGTCGCTCGATGGTGGCGGGATCTTGCGGTCCCGGTTGCGCGCGGAATCGATCCAACGCAGCCTTCTTGGCCTTCGCGGCCTTCTCCAATCGGGCGCTGAAGTTCTCTTCTTTGTACGGACGCATGATCAGACACTTCCTTTGCCGTCGTTATCGCCATCCCAGACAGAAGCTCGAGCGTGAGGCTAGGTTCGGTGCGGCCACGCGCCGAGGCCGGCGCTCGCGCGGCCCGGCAGTACTCTCGCAGACAGCTTCTTCTGCTTCACCAGCATCGCTTCGTGGACGCGCCGCAGCTTTGCCGGGGTGATGTCGGTTCGGTCGCGCTGGGCGCGGCTGGCGGCCGCGGCGGCCAAGCGCTCCTCGGCCGACAAACTCCACGACCACTTGCCCATTCGCTCGATCATCATGACCAAATACCTCATTGCCAGGCTGTGGCGGCACGCGCCTAGGACGACAGCGCACACTGATCGAATTCGTCCGCATCTCTTACGAACGCGCCGCAGCGCTGGCGGCATTTCATTGGGTGATACGGAAAGTTGCCGGCCCTGCTTTCAAGTCGATCGCCGAGCGATCATCTGGGCATCAAGAAATGGGCAGTGATCGCCGTGAAATCAATAGAAGTGTCCGCAACTTTGCTGAGATCATTGGCGGCCTTGTCTTGGACCGGCATCAACGCTCGGCGTCCCAGGCGATGTCCGTTACGGCCGTGAGCGCTTCGCTCAACGTCGGATTGGCGCCTTCCTCCGACCTCAGCATGATGGTCGCGTCGTGCAGCACGGCGCGCATCTCGCTCTCGTTCAGAAGCCCTTTGCGCCGCAGTGCTTTTAGCGTCGCACGCAGCACGTAGAGTGATGCCAGCGACATGCCCGACTCGGTTGCCATCCCCATTTTCTCCTCAGCTGTCTCGAAGGAGACCAGCTAACATTCAATGCTGTGGTCGCTCGATCAGTATCGACGGCGGATCAAAGCAATTGTCGTCCGCAACATGGGGGAATTGCTACGAAAACATCCGTAGCATGGTTCGCCGGCAGGCGCCTTGCCGTGCAGACAGGCATTGGCGCTCCTGGACACTAACAACCGGCAGTTTCATTTACTTGCCTATAATAAAAATATGTGGCGCTCTTGTAATAATGAGAATGCCGATTACATCAACTTTGGAAATTAGAACCACGAACAAGCGTGGCAGGGGGGTCCTCCATGGCAGCTTGGTTCCTTGTCTTTTCCATTGCCCTCGGCATCTTTGCGATCGCTCGGACCCCCGTTGCCGCTGAGTTCGCCGCCGGCACGATCAAGATTTGTCGCGCGTCCGCTTTTGGCGATCTGCATCACGGCAGGTTCATTCAGATACCGGTGGGGGCCGTCTTCGGCGATACCGGGCAAGTGAACGACCGCGGCTATGGCGGTCGTTATTGGCCGCTCTGGATCAAGACCACGGAAGCGGCGACGATCGATGCCGCCGCCCTCTGCAGCAACGCGCAGGCACGGATCACGAGCGACCTCGAGCACCATCGGGTACGGGTGGACGATCGCCGATTGTTCGTCCAAGCGTCCATCGGCCAAGGCGGTCCCAAGGGATGGCCGGGAGACTTGAATCTCACGGCAACGGCGACCGCCGACTTCGAGTAGCCGGACCTTCGCGCCGGTAGAAGCCGGCGCGGGGCTCAAATCCGAATCGCGGGCTGTTACAGGTTCCCGTTCGACCAGGCGACAGCGCTCATCTTTGCCTTGAAAACGTCGATCCGGGGCGCAGCCGGCGCAGCTGAACCCTCAATGTTGGCCCTCACAACATGACCGACAATAATTATTCGGTAACGTTCATTGTAATTATTAAAATAATGCATATTTAAATACCTGGGGTTTCTACAATTAATTAAGTGTTTGATGTGGCGTTACGCCTTCCATTTTCCGCCAACCATTCCGAGTTCGATGCATTTCTTTTCGCCCCGGTCGGCGAGGAAGGCGTGGAAATGCCGCTTAGCGTCCTCTCGGCGCTGGCGCGGCTTGGCGTCGACCCGAGAGAGGAAGCCGCCAGGCTGGCGGCATTGCCGGAGCGCGTCGCCGTCGAGGCTTTGGCGCCGATGATCGCCCGGTTGCCGGGTGGCCGGTTGGACCTGTCTGACACCCACGGAATTGCCAGCCGCCTGATCAAGCTTTTGCCCCAGCGCCCCAGCGCCGCTGTGCGCCACCGACCCCTCAATCGCGCCCCCTGGGCGATTGTCTGGGTGATCAGCGCGGTCCTCGCCGGTGCGGGAATTCTGGGCTTGGCCGCCAACGGCGAGCTGCCGTTCGGCAAGGACCGCACGTCCGCTGCCGTCTCACGCAGCCTCGCGCCGCCGCAAGTGCAGCCCTAATGCGTCGTTGCAACCGGCTCGAGCTGCGAATGCCGAAGCCGCCCCACGCTTCGGGGTCTGTCACCGCCCTCGGGATGGCGCAGGTCAGCAGACGCTGCAGAGGCAAATAACCACCGCGGGAGCGCGCCGTCATGCGAGTTCGTGAGGACTACCGCGCGCTGAGCGGTTCGGAGAAGGCGGCGATGCTGCTCATGAGCTTGGGCGAGGAGCATGCCTCCAAGCTCTTTGCGCTGATGAGCGACGACGAGATCAAGGAGATCTCGCAAGTCATGGCCAATCTCGGCACGGTCTCCTCGAATGTGGTCGAGCGGCTGTTCGTGGAGTTCGCCGAGCAGATCTCCTCCACCGGATCGGTCACGGGCACCTTCGATTCGACCGAACGGTTGCTGCTGAAGGCGCTTGGCGGCGACCGCGGCAAAGACATCATGGAGGAGATCCGCGGTCCGGCCGGCCGGACCATGTGGGACAAGCTCGGCAACGTGAACGAGATCGTCCTCGCCAACTTCCTCAAGAACGAGTACCCGC
>JACQAG010000079.1 GCA_016195085.1 Pseudomonadota bacterium
CACGCCAGGGGAGGGTTGGGGAGGGGGGGGCTCCCCCCCCTCCCAAAGTCCACCCCCGGTGTGGGGGAGGGTTGGGGTGGGGGCTAGCATGCAAGTCAAATCACGCCGTCCTTCCTGAGCTCAGCAATCTCCCCTGCGTTCAGCCCGAGCTCGTCCAAGACGGCATCCGTATCCGCACCCATGGCGGGCGGCGGCACCGTGATCGCGGCCGAGCCCCGGGAGAGGCGGAAGGGTGCCAGCGGCACTCTGACGGGCTGCCCGCGTGAATCCTCGATCGGCAGCCTCGCGGTTACCGGGCGCTCCTGGGCTTCGGCCAGCGCCAGAGCCTCGTTGATCGTGCGCACCCGCTCGGCCGGGATGCTCAGCTCGTGGAACCAGTCTTCCCACGCCGCCGCCGTCTTCGCCTTGAGACGCTCGGCCAGCAGGGCGCGCATGGCGGAGGCGTGCCGGGCCATGTCGGTCCAGCTCGACAGACGCGCCAGATCCGGCCGCTCGAAGGCCAGCCACAGGCGTTCATGCTGGCGGCGGTTGAAGGCGCCCAGCATCAACAGGCCGTCGGCGGTCTCATAGCAGCCGAGCCCGGCTTCGCTCTGCTCGTTGCCCCTGGGTTTCGGCGGCGGCGCTCCGGCATGGGCGGCGGTCACTTGCGTGCCCATCAGCATGAGTGCCGCATCGAGCATGGCGCAGTCGATCCACACTCCCTCGCCAGTGCGCGAGCGCTGCTGGAGTGCTGCCGCGATGGCGAAGGCGGCCGCCATGCCGGCGGCATAGTCGACGATGGAGGCGCCGACCTTCATCGGCGAGGCCGCTTCGGTGCCGGTCATCGCCATCAGCCCCGAAGCCGCCTGCACCACATTGTCGTAGGCATTGACCGCCGAGCGCGGGCCACCCTGACCGTAGCCGGTGAGCGAGCAATAGACGAGGCGGGGATTGAGACGGCGGAGATCGCTATAGCCGAGGCCGAGCGACGCCAGCGCCCCCGCCCGGTAGTTCTCCACCAGCACATCGGCGCGCTCCGCCAGGCGGCGCAGAATGCGGCGCCCCGCCTCGGTCTTGAGATCGAGCGTGATCGCCCGCTTGTTCGCACCTTGGGTCAGGTAGTTGATACCCATCAGCCGCTCGTTCAGCGTCTGATCGGGCCCACGGCCGCGCACCGGATCGGGCTCTCCCGGCGGTTCGATCTTGATCGTCTCGGCACCATGCACCGCCAGCATGTAGGTGGCGAACGGCCCCGCCAGCACATGGGTCAGATCCAACACGCGCAGGCCGGAGAACGGACGATCCATGATGGCGGCACTCCGGCATCAAGCGTCCCGCCCCTGAAATTCGCCGGCGAATTTCAGGGATAAGCGGGCCGCTAACCCATTAAAACTCGTGTGATTCAGATTCCGAAGTTCGCAGGCGAACTTCGGAATCATCACACGAGCGTCCCATCAGTATAGGCTGCTGGCGCCCTGCGCCGCACGGGGCTAGCCTCGCGGGCATGGCTCGCTCAAATCAGCCGCGCTATACGCCGGAGGCCACCATCGGCCCGTTCTTCCCGGGCGTCTTCGGGGAGGCAGGGGCCAAGCATGCGGCGCTCATCTCGCCCCTCCTCTGGCATCGGCCTGAAGGCCAGCTCGTGCAGATCTCCGGGCGCTTTCTCGATGCCGATGGCAAGGGCGTCCGAAGCGTCATCCTCGAGATCTGGCAGGCCGACGGCGCCGGTCGCTATCGCCATCCATTGACGCCCGAGCCCGGCCTCGTCGATCCGCAGTTCGACGGTTTCGCACGCCTGCGCTCCGATGCCGCCGGAGGCTACCGGCTGACGACGATCCGCCCGGGGGCGTATGCAACGAGGCCCGGAGGCGCCAATCGCCGCGCCCCGCATCTCCGCTTCACCATCTTCGCTTCCGGCATCGACCGGCTGGTGACGGAGATGTTCTTCGAGGACGATGCCGACAATGCCGCCGACCCGCTCCTGCAAAGCCTGGATGCGAGCATGCGCCGGAGATTGATCGCCAGGCGCCGCCCGAGCGAGGATCGCGACGGCACCATCGCCTATGGCTTCGACGTCGTCATGCGCGGCGAGACGGAGACGCCGTTCCTGGACGATTGGTCGTGACGCGGACGGCCGGACAACATCTCCGCCCGCTCACCGTCGTCGGCAACGATCGGGAGAGCGAAACGCGCACGCCGGCACGAGCCCTCCATCCGATCCCGCCCGATGCGCTGGATGCCTATTCGCCGTGCCCGCCCTTGCCGTCCTTCAGGCTCGGCGGCGAGGCGGACCTCACCCGCATCGCACCGGGTCGGCCGCCAGCGGACGGCACCAAGATTCGGATCTCCGGGCGCATCCTCGACGGCGACGAGCGGCCGGCGAGGCGCGTCCTCATGGAGATCTGGAACTGCAACGCTTATGGCCGCTATTCGCACACCGATGATGTCGGCAGCAAGGAGGCCAAGCTCGACCCGAACTTCCATGGCTTCGGGCGCCTGATGACGGATGACGACGGGCGCTTTTGCTTCTGGACGATCAAGCCCGCCGCCTATATCGCCCGCCCGGACATCGGCTGGTGGCGACCGCCGCATGTGCATTATTCCATCCTCGGCGGCGGTGTCAGGCTGGTGACGCAGATGTACTTCCCCGGCGACGCCTTGAACGAGCGCGACTTCATCTACCTCGCCATTCCCGAGCCCGACCGGCCCTTGGCGCTGGCGATACCGGCGGGC
This sequence comes from Pseudomonadota bacterium, assembly GCA_016195085.1. NCBI lineage: Bacteria > Pseudomonadati > Pseudomonadota > Pseudomonadota bacterium. Next base: position 2,713 of record JACQAG010000079.1, read on the forward strand.
GCGGAGGCGGGCGTGCCGGGCTTTCGCTTCGACATGGTGGTGCGCGGCCGCCATCAGACGCCGCCGGATCGGGATTGATTGGGATCGATGCGGGTGCGCGGCGGACCGAGCGACATCGTGGAGCGACTCATTAGAGAATCGTAAATGAGACCTGCGCGAGACTCGCAAGCATGACGGGAAGCATCCCGAGAGAACGGCTTGAAGCCGAGCGCGACACCTCGCTTTGGCACAAGAAGCTGCAGGCTCTCCACGCCTATTGGCGGAGCCTCTGCCGCGGCGAGCTGCTGCCGAGGCGGCACGAGATCGATCCCGTGGCGATCCCGCATCTGCTCGACAGCCTGTATCTCATCAACATCGAGCGCGAGCCGCTCGCCTTCCGCTATCGGCTCATCGGCACCAAGCTCGTGGACTATCGCGGCCGGGAGCTGAAAGGGCTCACCATGGAGGAGGCCCATGCCGAGTTCGCGACCAGCGCCGCCAGGCAGCACTATGTGGATCTTGCCGAATCCGGCGCGCTGCAATGGCGGAAGGGTCCGGTGCAGTTCAACTGGGGGCAAGGACGCGCCACGATCGAAAGGCTGCTGCTGCCGCTGGCAAGCGACGGTCGCATTCCCGACTGCATCATCGGCATGTCGGTGTTCAGCGACGAGCGCGGCCGCGAGACTTAATCGCTCTATCGCTCGACCACGATGCTCTCGCGGGCGATTTCGACCTCGATGTCGGGGAGACCCTGCTCCAGCGCCCAGGCTTGGAAGGTGCGGCGGATGATGAGCCGTGCGGTCACGGTGACGGGGAAGCGTTCGGGAACGGCGAGCGCGAAGCCATAGGCGGAAACATCGGTGGCGCCGCGGGCGAGCCGATTGTCCCAGGCGATGAAGGTCGGCCGCCAGTGGGGTGCGGGAAACAGCGGATCGAGATGCCGGTCGCCGAAATAGGTCAACCGATCCTGAAGGATCTTGGCGAAGGCCTTGCCGGGCAGGCCGGCCAAGGGCGGGACCGGCCCCTCTTCGGTGCCGCCCCATTCGGGCACCCGCTCGCCGGCGCTCTGCTGGAGGAGCCGCCCTTCGGCGTCCCGCGCCTCCAGCACGAGCAGCATGTGGCGCATCGGCGTCCCCGTCGGCAGATGATGGCCGGCGCCGGTGTTGGCGATGGCGACGGTCGCCGACACGTCGGCCCCGGCGTGGTCGGTGGTCGCGCGTCCGGCGGTCAGCCTGAAGTCGATTGCGCGGCGAACGAAGCCCGGGCTCAGGCTGTCGTGGAAGCGATGGCTGCTCAGGCCCTCAGGCGCACGGCGGATGATTTCCGGGCCGGCATCGGCAACCGTCTCGGCCTTGGCCGCGTTCAGCATGTGGCAGTCCTGGCAGTGGATCCCGCGAGCCGGCAGCTCGGTCTCCTGCCACTCCTTAAACTCCGAATAGGCTGGGATGCCCCAGAAGCCGCCATCGTGGCATATGCCGCAATAACGGCTGTCGCGGTAGACGGGGCTAAAGGCATCCCGACCGCGGGGCACGTCGTCGAGCGGACCCAGCACGAGCTGCGCCCCGCCGCCGGGGCGACGCAGGAGCGCGGCCTGCGCACCGATGCGGCCCTGGGCCGGGTCGGGATCGACCTCGGCGATCTTGTGGCAGAAGTCGCAGCCGATCCCTTCCCGCTCGACGCCGCTTGCATCCGTCGGATCGGCATCGCGGGGAATGCGAAGCGCCAGCGCCGGCAGATGGCAGTGCACGCAGGTGCCGTTCGAGTTGGGAAAGTCGTGATGGTGGCTCGGAAACTGGCCGGGACGCTCCGCCCCGCCGGCGCCGTAGTAGAAGGCGTTGAAAATCGGGTTGAGCGCGGAGCCCGCATGGCGGCTGCTCTGCCATTCCTCGGCAATGCGCCGATGGCAGGTGCCGCAGGGCTCGCGGCCGGTGTCTTCGATCGGTCCTTGCCGATCGGCGAGCGCGTAGGCCGAGACCCAGGCGTAGGAGCGCTCGTCGGCGGGCGCGATCGGACGCAGCACCAGGCGATAGCGGATCGCCTCGTTGCCGAGGGCTTGACCGGCGATGACATAGCCGGGCTTGGCTGCGGTGATTTCGATGCCGGCGCCGATCGCAGGCCCCACGAGCGTGAAGCGACCCTCGGCGTCGCTCCTGGCCGCGGTGTCGCTCGCGCGCAGGCGGAGAAGCGCATCGGCGACGGGTCGGCCGGCGGCATCGACGACGATGCCTTCGATCACCCGCATGGGGTCGGCCTGACCGGGGGCGCCGGCGAGCAACGCCGAGAGCACGATGCATGTGATCGAGGCGCGGCGCATCCCGGTCTCCAGAGTGCCCGGCCCCACTCGGGCCCGCCATACCAGCACCGGCGTCGCCGCGGGGTCAACGCACACTATCCGGTAGGGTTATCTCATTAAAATTCAATCTGAAGTGCAGCGTATTTCGCTTGGAAATTAGTTCAATTTGTTTAAAACGCAATCGTGGTCCAGTTCATCCAACCACCGACGAAGCTCATCGACAAAACCGGGAAGGGCAACCCCGGCCTGGCGGCGATCGTCCTCAAAAAGGCGAACGAGGCGGTCAAGCGCCACCTCGACACCCACGACTATCGGATGATCGCCGAAGCCTCGCTCATCAAGATGAATACTTCGTGGCGTCAGCTCCTCGCCGAACCCCACAATGCCGAAACCGTCCGGCGCATCTATGAGGTTGCCCACAATCTCAGGGGCGAGGGTGCCAGCTTCGGTTACCCGGCGGTGTCCAGCGTCGCCGGGCTGATTTGCCGGGTGACCGAGCACCATGAAGAGCATCACCCGAAGCGGCTCAAGGTCGTCGGCGTGCATGTCGACTCTCTCAAGGCCATGGTGCGCTACAATGTGAAGGGCGATCCGAATGGCATCGCTCTCGAGGTGATCAGCGCCCTGGCGATCTTGGTGGACCTGTATCTCGGTCCCTGGGCGCTACGCCATTGAGCTGGTCTCCGTTTGTGCCATGGCGCCGAACAGCGCCGGGCGGAGCGTCGCACATGGCTCAAGACCGCAGCCCAAAGACGGACAGAGACACTCTCCCGCTCTCGCGCAGCGAGGCGGACTGGCGCCGGCTGCTGACGCCCCAGCAATATCGCGTGCTGCGCGCGCGCGCGACCGAGCCGGCGGGCTCGAGCCCGCTCAACCGCGAGCGCCGGACCGGCACCTTTCACTGCGCCGGCTGCCAGCGGGCGCTCTTTGACGCCGAGGCCAAGTTCGACAGCGGCACGGGCTGGCCAAGCTTTCGCCAGGCGCTGCCGGGCGCGGTGCGGACGCTCGAAGATCGATCGCAATTCCTGGTGCTGACCGAGGCGTGCTGCAGCCACTGCGGCTGCCATCTCGGCCATCTCTATGCCGATGATCCGCCCGGCAGCGGCCAGAGCTACCGGATCAACGGCACATCCCTCGCCTTCCGCCCGCGCTGAGCGCGGCAGCGCGTCCGCCTCGAACGCCGGGCCAAGGCGCCCCAATGGCTCCCTCCTGCCAGCGAAATCGGAGGCTTTCCAAGGACTTCCCACCGGTTTTGCGGTACGGCCGCCGCCCGCATGCATACACCGCTCCTCAGTGGCGCCCGGCCAGGGGCTATGCCACAATTATTAACGCGGCGGGATATAGGCGCGTTCCATGCTTGAGCTCGACAGGATGGACGAGACCGGTCCCTGGCATCCGAAGATCGCCGAGCTCTATCGCTATTGGCAGCAAATCCACCCGCAATCGGGCTTGCCCGGGCGCCAGCATATGGATCCCTTGGAAATCCCCGCGCTGCTGCCCAACCTCTGGCTGCTGGACGTCGAGCCCGAGCCCTTGCGCTTTCGCTACCGCCTGGTCGGCACCAAGCTCGCCCAGTTCTTCGGCTATGCGATCCGGGGGCGCTACCTGGGCGAGGCGACGCAGCCGCATTTCACCCAGCAGCATCTCGTCCACTACGAGGGTGTGGTCAAGAACCGCACCTATCACTATCGCAAAGGGCCGCCGGCCTTCGCCGTGGACCGTCCGCATCTTCGGGTCGAGCGCATCCTCCTGCCGCTGGCGACGGACGGCCTCACCGTCGACGTGATCCTGGCCTTGACCGTGCTCACCGACGGCCAGGGCCGCGAGATGTGAAGGATCCCATCTCCCGTGCGGGCTTGCTCCCTCGTTCCACTCGGTGCCAAAGTATTTTCCTAAAGGAAACGGAGGTGCCACCCCGCACCTCCCTCTCCCCACCTCTCTAGGGAGGCCTCCCATGTCGATCTTAGCCAACCTCCGGCGTCTCTCGATCGCCGCCGGCTTGGGCGCGCTCGCGCTATCGGCGAGCGTGACCCCCGCCCTGGCGCAATCGAACGTGCTCAAGGTCGTGCCCAACGCCGACCTTCGCCTCCTCGATCCGGTGCAGACGGTGACGCTCATCACCCGCATGCACGGGACCCTCATCTACGAAGCGTTGTTCGCTTGGGACTCGAAGTTCGAATCGAAGCCGATGATGGCGGAGAGCTACACCGTCTCTCCCGACGGGCGCAGCTACCGCTTCACGCTCCGGCCCGGGCTCAAGTTCCATGACGGTCAGCCCGTCACCGCCGCCGATGTCGTGCCGTCGCTCAAACGCTGGATCACCCGCGGCCAAGTCGGCGGCGAGCTCGGCAAGTTCGTCAAGGATTGGCAGATCCACGATCAGCGGAGCTTCACGCTTACGCTCAACGAACCGTTCGGCCTCACCATCTTCCTGCTCGGCGGCACCACCGGCACCTTGCCGATCGTCATGCGCGCCAAGGATGCCGCGGTCGATGCCTTCACCCCGATCACCGAAGCCGTCGGCTCCGGCCCGTTCAAGTTCAACCGCGCCGAATGGGTGCCGGGCTCGCGCACCGTCTACGACAAGAACACCGACTACGTGCCCCGCGGCGAGCCGACCGACGGCCTCGCCGGCGCGCGTCTGGTCAAGGTCGACCGGGTCGAATACGTGGTCATCCCCGATGCCGCCACCCAGGTTGCGGCACTTTCCCGCGGCGAGGTCGACTTCCTCGACCAGCCGCGCATCGACTTGATGCCGCAGCTCGCCAAGAATCCGCAGGTCGTGGTGGACACCCTCTCTCCCCTCGACACCTACGCGCATATGCGGCCCAACCATCTGGTTCCGCCCTTCAACAATCCGAAGGCGCGGTTGGCGCTCGCCGCCAGCGTCTTTCAGCCCGACTACCTCAACGCCACCGCCGGCGACCAGAAGCTCTGGCGCGAATGCCGCTCCTATTTCATCTGCGGCGGTCCGGAGGGAACCGAGGCCGGCGCGGAAGACTTTAAGAAACCCAATCCCGAACGCGCCAAGCAGCTCTTGGCCGAAGCCGGCTACAAGGGCGAGCCGGTGGTCTTGCTCTCCACCACCGAGATCCCGACGATCTACTCGCTCTCCCAAGTCGCCGCTGCCCAGCTGAAGGCCATCGGCATCAATGTCGACCTGCAGCTCCCGGACTGGGGAACGACGGTCGCCCGCACCCAAAAGAAGGACCCCGCGTCCCAGGGCGGCTGGAACCTGTTCGTCACCACGGCGGGCGGCGTCTACGCGCAGAACCCGCTGTTGAACAGCAACATCGAAACCAGCTGCGAGGGCAAGAACAATGTCGGCTGGCCCTGCGATGAGCAGGCGGAGAAGCTGCGCGGCCAGTGGGTCCGCACCGCCGATGCCGCCCAGCGCAAGGTGGCGCTGGAGGCGCTCCATCGCCGTCTCTGGGAGGTGCAGCCGACGGTGCTCTTGGGCCAGTTCAATCCGCCTTCGGCCTGGCGCGCCAATCTGAAAGGTGTCCTGAAGATGCCGATCAACATCTTCTGGAACATCGAGAAAGGCTCCTGATGGCGAAGGCGAAGCGCGGCGGCCCGAAAAAGGTCGCCGTGCTCCTGGATCACCTCGCCAACGAGCTGGGGGCGATCTACACCACCTACCGGCTCTTGGAAGAGGGCTTCCAGGTCGAAGTGCTGACCCCCGACGGCGGGCCGAAGCTCTCCGGGCATTCCGGCATGGCGCTCGACCGCTTCATCACGGTCAAGGGCAAGATCGCCGAGGCCGATCCCCGGGACTATGCGGCCGTGGTCTGCCCCGGCGGCTTTTCCGCCGACAAGCTGCGCGCCATGCCCGAGGTGCAGAACTTGCTGCGGACGCTCGACCGCGACAAGCGGCTCATCGCCCATATCGGCCACGGCGCCTGGGTCCCGCTCTCGGCCGGCGTGCTCAAGGGCCGCAAGGCGGTGTGCCCGCCGCAGATCAAGAGCGATCTCGAGAATGCCGGCGTCCTCTGCGTCGATGCGCCCGTGGTTGCGGATGGGCACGTGCTTTCGGGCAGCGAGTACGGGCCCTTCTTCAAGGCGCTGGTCGCGGCCTTGCACGCGCGGGTGAAGCCGGAGGCCTAAGCTTCGCCAGCGCCTCGGCGACGGCGCCGCGCGGCCTCACTGCCACCCGCTCGAGGCCGAGCCAATCGGCCATCAGGCGCAGCTCCTCCAGGAGCGGCGGCGCCACCCAATCGGCCTCGCAATGTCCCTCGCAATGGGCCGCCTGCACCTGGAGCACGCCCTCCTTGCGCTCGGCTTTGAGATCGACCCTGGCCACCAGCCGGTCGCCCAGCAGAAAGGGCAGCACATAGTAGCCGTGCTCGCGCTTGGGCGCGGGCGTGTAGAGCGCCAGGCGATAATGGAAGTCGAAGAGAAGCTCGGCCCGGGGGCGGCGCCAGACCAGCGAGTCGAAGGGCGAGAGGAGCGCGCGGGCCTCGATGCGCCGCGGCAGCTTCGCCTCGGCATGGAGATAGACGGTCTCCTTCCAGCCCTTGACCTGAACCGGACGCAGGCTTCCCGCCTCCGCCAGTTCGGCCACGCGCGCCTTGCTGTCTTCGGGCGCCAAGCGGAAATAGTCGCGAAGGTCGGGCTCGCTGGCGATGCCCAGCGCCCGGGCGGCGATCTCGATGAGCCGGCGCTGGGCCTCCTCGGGCTTCGGGGTCGGCAGGCGGACGATCTCCGGCGGCAGCACCCGCTCGGGCAGATCGTAGAGGCGCTCGAAGCCGCGCCGTGCCGCCGTCGTCACCAGCCCCGCCCAAAAGAGCCATTCGAGCGCCCGCTTGCCGTCGCTCCAGCCCCACCAGGAGCCGCGCGCGCGTCCGCCATCAGTAAGCTCGGAGGCGCTCAACGGCCCGCTTGCTTCCACCTCGGCCAGAACGGCTTCGATATAGGCGCGGCGCTTGCGCCCGAAATGCGCCGTGTCGCCGCTGCGCAAGCCCTGGCGCGCCCGCTCCATCCGCCAGCGCAGCAAGGGTTGCAAGGCAACCGGAATGAGCGAGGCCTCATGGCCCCAATATTCGAACAGCCATCGGGGCCGCCGGCCATAGGCAAGACGATCCAGCCGCTCGACCTCGTAGTTTCCCAGCCGCGAAAACAGCGGCAGGTAGTGGGATCGCACCAGCACGTTGACGGAATCGATCTGCAGGAGGCCCAAGCGCTCGATCGCTTGCGTGATGGGACCGCGGCCCGGCGAAGAGCGCGGCCTCGTCTCGGCAAAGCCCTGGGCGGCCAGCGCCACGCGCCTGGCCTCTGTGAGCGAGAGGGTCTCACGATGGGGGGGAACGGTGCGGCGGAGGCGAGGCATCGTGGCTCAGTGCAGCAAGACGAGAATGATCACGCTCGCCACCACCAGGAGCACGCCCAGGATCTCAATCGCGGTGCTGCGCTCGTGGAAAAACAAGCGCGCGGCGAGAAAGGTGAAGACCAGCTCGACCTGGCCCAAAGCCCTGACATAGGCGGCGTTCTCGAGGGTGAAGGCGAGAAACCAGCAGGCCGAGCCGCCGACACTCATGATCCCGACCCAGGACGACTGCCGCCAGGTGGTGAAGGCGCGCCTGAGCTCGGTTGGCTCGCGCCAGGCGAGATAGAGCCCCATCAGCGCGGTTTGCAGCGCGGTCACCACCGACAAGGTAAGCGCGGCGCGGGACAAGGGAGGTGCCGCGCCGAGGCTGAGCGAGGCCCCGCGGATGGCGACCGCGGTCACGCCGAAGAGACCGCCCGAGCCGATGCCCATCAAGGCGGCTCTGTCGCTGAAGCCCTCGATGAAGCCGCGCCAGCCGCCGGCGATGCGGCGCTGCGCCAACACCAGTATGCCCACGAGGCAAAGCAGAATGGCGCCCCAGGCGCCGAGGCTCAAGGGCTCGCCCAAGACGAAGGTCGCGAGGAGGGCGGTCTGCGCCGTCTCCGTCTTGGAGAAGGTGGTGCCGACGGCGAAGTTCCTGAGCGTGAAGGCGAGGATGAGAAGCGAGGTCGCCCAGATCTGGGTCAACCCCGCGAGCAGGCAATAGAGCCAGAAGGCCAAGCCCGGCATCGGCACCGCCATGCCGTAGCCTTGCGCCAGAATGAGCAACGCCAGGGCCGCGATCGGCGCGCCATAGGCATAGCGCACGAAATTGGCAGCGCTGGTGCCGAGCGTGGAGGCCAGGCCCTTCTGCAAGGCGGTGCGCGTGCATTGCAGAAAGGCACCGGCGACCGTGATCGGTATCCACAGCTCCACCATCGCTCCCGAACTCTCCCGCCAGGCAAGGCCGCGGAGTATGGCAGCCGGCCGCCTCCGGGTGAACAATGGAAGAATGACGAAATTGCCCCACCCTATCCCTCCCCCACCTAGCGGTGGAGGAGGGGACAAGAGCGCATGCGCATTGGACTCCCTCCCTCGCCGAAGGCGGGGGAGGGCTGGGGTGGGGGCGAATCAGATCGACGATCACGCCGATACCGCCCGCTGGAATTGACCGGGGGTGATGTGGAAGGGGCGACGGAAGCGGTTGTTCAAATAGCTCTGGTCGACAAGTCAGACCGCTGAGGGGCGTGCCCGCTCAGTTCGGCTTTGCCTGGGGTGCTCCCGCTGGCGAATCGATATGCGCCGTCAACGCCTCGACGATCTTCTCGACCTCGGCGGGCGGAAAGACGAAGCTGAGGACGCCGAAGCCCGGATGCTGCAGCACCAGCTCCGAACCCTCCGGCCGCTTTTCCTCGCGGATGAGCCAGAGCGGATTGAGGACGCTCGCCGACGTACCCTCGGGCTCGCTCTGCCCCTCGGGCTGGATCATCTCGGTGCGCAGCTGGGCCAGGCCACGCACCGCCAGCATGACGCTCGCCGGCGGCAGGTCGATCTGCGCCATGATCTTGCCGCCGCGAAAGATCGCCAGCGTCAGATGCGTCTTGTCCGGCTGCAGGCCCCATTTCAGGTTCAGTTCATCTGCCATCGTCGAATACGTCCTCTTCTCCTCGGCCGGGCGGCACTGTAGCATCGGGCGGGGTGATTTTCTCAAGGGAGTCTCGGCCGATGGCCACCGTCTCCGCCTTCCGTCCGCCGCCGCCGATGACCCGGGCATCGAGCGAGCGCCAGGTGCGTATCGAGCTCGCCGCCTGCTACCGGCTGGTGGCGCATTTCGGCATGGACGATCTGGTCTACACCCACATCTCGGCCCGGCTGCCGGGTAAAGAGGAGCACTTCCTCATCAATCCCTACGGCATGATGTTCCACGAGGTGTGCGCCTCCGATCTCGTCAAGATCGACCTCGAGGGCAATCTCGTCGGCAAGAACGCCTATCCGGTGAACAAGGCCGGATTCGTCATCCACAGCGCCGTGCACATGGCGCGGCCCGACATCATGTGCGTCCTGCACACCCATACCCGCGCCGGCGTGGCGGTCTCCTGCACGGCGGAGGGATTGCTGCCGCTCAATCAGTTTGCGCTCCAGTTCTACGACCGCATCGCCTATCATGACTACGAGGGCGTGGCGCTGGAAGAGGATGAGCGCGCCCGGCTCGTCGCCGATCTCGGCGCCAAGCCGGTGATGATCCTTCGCAACCACGGCCTGCTCGCCGCCGGGCGCAGCATCGCCGAGGCGTTCTCGCTCATGTACTACTTGGATCAGGCCTGCCGCATCCAGATCGACGCCAAGGCGATGGGCGGCAAGATCGTGCTGCCGCCCTCAGCGGTGCGCAAGAAGACCGCCAAGCAGTTCCAGGGCATGGCCGAGAAGCCGCAATCGACCAGCATGGGCCAGCGCGAATGGCCGGCCCTCCTCCGCCTCTGCGAAAAGCTGGATCCCGGCTACAAGGACTGAAGCGGCCGTTCGCTGCTTGCCTTAGAGCCCGCGCGATTTCGGGTCGAGATGCTCGCGCAGGCCCTGGCCCAGCATGTTGACGCCCCAGACGACGATGATGATCGCCAGACCCGCGAGGTTGGCGATCCACGGCGCCACCCAAAGCCGGTCGCGGCCTTCGGCCAGCATATTGCCCCAGGTCGCGGTCGGCGGCGGCAATCCAAGACCCAGGAAGCTGAGAGCGGTCTCCTGCAAGATCATCTGCGCCACTTGCAGCGTGGCGATCACGGTCAGCACCGGCACCATCTGCGGCAGCAAGTGGCGAAACAGGATGGCCCAATCCGAAGCGCCATAGGAAACCGCCGCTTCGATGAAGGCCCGCTCCTTCAGAGTTCGCGCCAGCCCGAAGGCGACGCGGGCGTAGATCATCCAGCCGGAAATCCCCAGCACGAGAATCAAGTTGATGGCGCTGCCGCCGATCGCGGCTGCGATCAGGATGGCCAGCAGAATCTCCGGGAAAGCCAGGTGCGCGTCGGCGAGCCGCATCACCAGCTGTTCCAGCCGGCCGCCGCGATAGCCCGCGAGGAGCCCGGCCACCGAGCCCAGCGCGCAGGAAAGGACGGCGGCGGCGACGCCGACCGTCATCGACAGGCGTGAGCCGTAGATCAGGCGCGAGAGCAGGTCGCGGCCGAGATTGTCGGTGCCGAGCCAATGCTGGGGCAGGCTGTCAACCGACCAGAATGGCGGCTTGAGCCGCGCCAGCAGATCCTGCTGGTATGGGTCGAAGGGGGCGATCCAGGGTGCCAGAAGAGCGAGCGCCGCCGCGGCCGCAATGATGGTGCCGCCGATCGCCATTTTTGCCGCTTTGCCGAACAACCGCGCCTGCATGGCTCAGGCCAGCCTTATGCGCGGATCGATGCGGGATTGCACGACGTCGACGGCAAGATTGGCGAGCACGATGGCGATGCTCACCACGAACACCCCCGCCGCCACGACGGGAACATCACGTTGGAAGATGCTGCCGATCACCAGGCGGCCGATTCCGGGCCAGGCGAAGATGCTCTCGGTGATGATCGAGCCGCCCATGAGCCGGCCGATCTGCAGACCGAGAAGGCTCAAGACCGGATTGAGGGCGTTGGGAAGCGCGTGACGCAGCAGGACCCGCGCCTCGGAGGCGCCTTTGGCCCTGGCGGTGGCGACGTATTGCTCGCCCATCGTCTCCAACAGGCTGGTGCGGGTGATCAGCACGAAGTTGGGCAAGAGGAAGGTGGCGAGCGTGACCGCCGGCAGCACGAGATGGGCCGGAGTGCCGATGCCCGAGGTCGGAAGCCATTGCAGGTCGAGAGCGAAAACCTCGATCAGGAGGATTCCCAGCCAGAAGCTCGGCATCGACTGACCGGCGACGGCGAGCCCGGAGAGCGCGAAGTCGGCCCAGCCATCCTGCCACCGGGCGCAGACGATGCCGGCGACGACGCCGAGGACGACCGCGAGCACCAGAGCCGCCGCGACGAGCAGGATCGTGGCATCGAGCCGGTCGAGGACGATCGGCAAGGCCGCGCTGCCGAATTGCAGCGAGACGCCGAAGTCGCCCTGCAGCACGTCGGCCAGGAACAGCGCGAACTGAACCGGCAGCGGCCGATCGAGGTGGAGGCGCTCGACCAGGAGCGCGCGCTGGTCCGGCGTGCTGTTGATGTCGAGATAGATCTCAACCGGATCGCCGGTCACGCGCAGGAGAAGGAAGCTCACCATCAGCACGAGGAACAGCGATACCGGCACCGTCAGCACCCGGCGCGCCACGTAGGCGAGCACGGCTCAGCCTCGCCGTCCGGCAAGGCGTGCGTCGCGGCCTGGCATCGAACGAGGCCGCTTCAGACGACGAAGATCTCTTCGTTGTCGAAGAATGTCGAATGCACGATCGGGGTGCCCTGGGTGATTTCCACCAGATCCTCCATATGCAGCCCCTTCTTGCCGACCCAACGCACCCGGGTCTCGACCGTCGACATCATTCCCGGCTCATAGGCCAGCGTCTCGTGCGGGCTGATGATCGGATGCTCGTGCACCTGCAGGCCGATGGAATGGCCGTTATGCGCATAAGGGAACGGAATGCCGGCCTGCTCGTGCGCCTTGGTGGCGGCATCGAAAAGCTGGCGGCCGGTATTGCCCGGCCGCAGCATGTCGATGATCCGGTGGTGGATGTCGCGGAGCTTCCTCCAGGTCTCCTTCTCCTCCGCGCTCGGCTTGCCGACCTTCGCCGTGCGGCCGACATTGGAATAGTACTCGCGGTAGAATCCGCCGGAATCCGCCTTGACGATGTCGCCCTTCTGCACGCGGTAGTCGCCCGGCGTCATGTGCGGAAACCCGGTATTGGGGCCGGCATTGATATGGTTGAAGGCGATGGCGTCGGCGCCGGAGCGCATGATCTCCAGCGCCAGCCGCTCGGCCAGGCTCTTCTCGGTCTCGCCCACCTGCACCGTGGCATAGGTCGCCATCATCGCCTTCTCGGTGCCGCGAAACCCTTGGGCCAGAATCTCCATCTCTTTCGCCGTCTTGAACATGCGCACGCGCCGGAAGACCGGCTCGGCCGCCCCGATCCTGAGCTCGGGCAATGCCTGGGCGAGCTGGTTGTAGTACTTGGCCGGCAGATATTCCGTCTCGATCGCGACATGGCCGCGTTCGAGCTTGAGCTCCTTCAGGGTATCGACGAGCAGATCGATCGGCTGGGTGACGAACTCCTTGTAGTCGCGAACGTCCTGGATCCAGGATTCGCGCTGCACATAGCCGGTCTCCACCTTGCAGATGACGTAGACCGGCTCGCGACCCTTGGCCCAGACGATCATCGCCAGGCGGTCGCGGATGCTGGTCTGGGTCGAGATGACCACGTCGCCGACGTAGCGGACATTCTCGGGCGAAACGGCGATCACCGCATCGAACTCGCTCTTCTCGATCGCGCGGCGCATGCCTGCCATGTCGCCCATCGCGTCTTCCATCTTCTTCATCGCAGGGTGCCTCCTTGCGGTCGGCTGCAGGGCCGCCGCGCGTTGCATGACTGGTGTTCGGCCGGGCTCACGGAATCGACGCCTGGCTCAGCCTGAGGATCTTGTCCGAGGGCGACTGAAAGCCGGTGAGCTTCGCGCTGACGCCGTAGACGCTGGGCAACCCGAACAGAAACACCGCCGGATTCTCCTCGTGCAGAATTGCCATCATGCGTTGATAGGCGGCGAGCCGCTTCGCCTGATCCACCGTGGTCCGCGCCTCGAGGAAGAGCTTTTCGTATTCCGTATTGACCCAGACGCTGCGCTGGCTGTCCTTGGTGAACCACACGGCGGCGAAGTCGGCGTCGCCGACGCTGTACCAGCCGACCATGTGGACCGGCCCCATGTCCTGGGCGCTTGCCATCTTGGTGAACACCCCACCCTCGACGACGTTGACCTGCGCCATCACGCCGACCTGGCCCAGCATGCCGGCGACGGCGTTGCAGATGTCGACGTCCGAGAGGTACTTGCCCGAGCGCGTGGTGAGCGAGGTGGCGAACCCGTTGGGATAGCCCGCCTCGGCCAGGAGCGCCTTCGCCTTTGCCGGGTCATAGGCCCGGGCCTGGACGGTGGGGTTGAAGCCGAAGGTGTTCGAGGTCAAGAGCTGGCCCTGCAGCAGCGAGCCGGTGCCGCCCAGCATCTGCTTCAGGATGAGCGGCTTGTCGATGGCGTAGTCCATCGCCAGCCGAACCTTCGGGTTGTCGAAGGGGGGCTTGCGCACATCCATGGTGAGGATGAGGCCGACCGTGGATTCGACCGCGGCGATCTTCGCGTTGCTGCCCTTCTGCTCGACCCGCGGAATGAGATCGATGGGCACTTCCTCGACGATCTGCGCTTCGCCTGCGAGCAAGGCCGCGACCCGCGTGGTCGGCTCGGGGATTTGGCGGATCACGACCCGGTCCACCTTGGGCGCGCCCGCCCAGTAGCTCCTGTTGGCGACGAGCTCATAGCGATCTCCCGGAACCCAGCGTTGGAACTGGAAGGGACCGGTGCCGAGAGGATGCTTGGCCACGCCGTCCGCGCCGACCTTCTCAAAATAGTGCTTCGGCTCGATCGGGATGTCGCCCAGCCCGTTGACCAGCGTCGGGAACGGCCCCTTGGTCGAAATGTCGATCGTCTTGGCATCGACGACACGGGTCGCAGCGACCTCGCCGATGCGGCTGCGCGAGCCGTAGACCGTCTTTGGATCCATGATCCGATCGATGGTGAATTTGACGTCTTCGGCGGTGAAGGGCGCGCCGTCATGGAACTTGACACCTTGGCGAAGATGGAAGCGCCAGGTGGTAGCGTCGATGGCTTCCCAGCTCGTGGCCAAGCCCGGCTTGATGTTGCCGGCATCGTCGCGGAGCACGAGGGGATCCATGGTTTGATAGGAAAGGCTCAGCGAAGCGAAGCTGCTGATCCCCGTGCTCAAAGAGTCGGGAAACGTCGCCGCGCCGACGACCAGGGTCTTGTCCGCCGCGGCGGCGAGAGCCGGGGCCGCGAGCACGCCCACGACAGAGAGCAGAGAAACCAACCGCCTTGCGGTCTTGCGAGTGCGAGGTGACCACATCGCGCCTCTCCTTTTCGGCGAGTCCGGATCCGCGCGCTCCCAAGAGGGGAACGCCGGCCGCAAGTGTAGCGCCGGCAGGTGCGAGCCTGGCAAGGCAATTGCCGGAGCCCGATCGCCAATCTCAGGTCGAATCCGCTCCGCGCTCCAGCTGAAATGCCTCAGCCAGAAGCTCGTAGGAGCGCAGCCGCGCCTGGTGGTCGAAGCAGATCGAGACCACCACCACCTCCTCCACGCCATAGTCGGATGCCAGCGCCTCCAGGCCTTGCTTGACCCGCTCGGGCGAGCCGACGATCTGGCGGCGCCGGTGATGGGCGATGCGCCGCCGATCCTCCTCGGCGTAGGGATAGGCTTCCGCCTCCTCGACGGACGGGATCGGCCCGAGGATTCCCCGGTCGAGCCGGAGCCGCCAGAGATCCCGGCTGGTGGCGAGCCGCTCCGCCGCCGCGTCGCTCTCCGCCACCAGTACGAAGACGCCGATGCTGCCGGTCGGTTGCCGGAGCCAAGGCGAGGGGCGGAAGAATTTGCGGTAGGCCTGCATCACCTGGATGCCGCCATGCTCGGTGATGAAATGCGCAAACGAGAAGGCCGCGCCGAAATGCGCCGCATAGGCGGCACTTTGGTCGCTGGAGCCCAAGAGCCACAGCTCGGGCGCGCTCGGCCCCGCGGGCATGGCATGCACGCCGTGAAACGGGTGGTCGGCCGCGACCTCGTCTCTCAGAAACGCCTGCAGATCGGCGATCTGCTGGGGGAAATGCTCGATCGACAAGGCTCCCGGCCCATGCTGGAGCGCCATCGCCGTCCGCTGATCGCTGCCCGGGGCTCGGCCGATGCCGAGGTCGATGCGGCCGGGATAGAGCGCCTCCAGCACGCGGAAGGTCTCCGCCACCTTGAGCGCGCTGTAGTGGCTCAGCATGACGCCGCCCGAACCCACGCGAAGGTGGCGCGTCAGGGCGGCAATGCGCGTGATCAGGATTTCGGGCGCGGTGCCGGCGAGCCCGGCCGAGCTGTGGTGCTCCGCCACCCAATAGCGGCGATAGCCCAAGCGGTCGGCGAGTGCGGCCAGCTCCAAGGTCTCGGCGATGGCTTTGGCAGGCGTGCCGCCGGCGCGAATCGGCGACTGGTCGAGCACGCTCAAGGTGAGCATGGGTTAGGAGCCTGTCTGAGAAATGGACGTGGCCGCGAACGGAGGATGGGAGGTCGAAAGCCCGCCACCATAGCCGCCTCGCCGCCCGGGATAGAAGCGGCAAGTTTGGCTACGGCCTGGAACGCCGCCGTGGCAGGATGCGCCTCCTTCCGGCCGCCACGTTCCGGGACGACGATGCGCGCACACTTCTTCCGATGGCTCGGACCCGTGACCAGCCTCTTGTTGCTGGCGGCGGCGATTTGGGTGCTGCACCGGGCGCTGCAGAAGGTGGCGCTCGCCGATGTGATGGCGGCGGTAAGGTCGATCCCGCCCAACACCGTCGTGCTCGCATCGATCGCGAGCTGGCTCAGCTATGTGAGCCTCATCGGCTTCGACATCTTGGCGCTCCGCTACGTCAAGCAGCGACTCCCGCTCTGGCGGATGGCGCTCGCCGCCTTCGTCAGCCAGGGCACCAGCCATTCCCTGGGCTTCGCGCTGTTGACCGGCGGCGCCATCCGGCTGCGCATGTACACGGTCGCCGGCATCGGCGCCCTCGACGTCGCCCGCATCCTCGCCATCGTCGGCATGGCCTTCACCTTGGGTGCGGTGGTGGTGGCGGCGGTCACCTGTTTCCTGGAGCCGGACCGGGTGGCCGCGGTTACCCATTCGAGCGAGCCCATCGTGCTGGCGGCGGGTGCCTTCCTGTCGGCCGTGTATCTCCTCTATCTCTATTGGTGCGCCTACGACCGCCGCCCCTTGAGCTTCCGCGGCCAGACCATGCCGGCGCCCAGCATCGGCCTCACCCTCATGCAGACCGTGAACGGTGCGGTCGATCTGGCGCTGGCCGGGGCCACGCTCTATCTGCTCTTGCCCGAGCACAATGAATTCCATTATCCGGCGTTTCTCGGTATCTACGTCATCGCCTACTGCGCCGGGATCCTCAGCCACGTGCCGGGCGGGCTCGGGGTCTTCGAGGGCGTGGTCCTGCTGCTGATGCCGGAGATCCCGGTGGACGAGGTGATCGGCGCGGTGCTGGTCTACCGGGTCATCTACAATCTCTGGCCGCTCGCCGTCGCAGCGGCACTTCTCGGCGTCTATGAGATCTTCCATCGGCCCAGGCGACAATGACGCCGTTACGTTCGGCGCATATTGCCGTGCTCGTCGCCTTCGGTTGGCTCATCGCTGCCGCCGACGGCGGCCATGCCGCGGCCTTGCGGATCAAGGAGCCCTGGCCCGATCCGGCGGAGATTCTTAACGTCGAGATCGCCGATGTAAGCTTCCTGTCGACCAGCCCGTTCAGTCCCTACGATCTCGGCCGCGGCGGCGAGCGCGAGCCGGCGACGACGGCCTTGGCGCGGCTCTATCTGCCGGCGGCCCGGCGCGAGGCAAGGAGCCTGCCGGCGGTGGTGATGCTGCACGGAGCGGGCGGTCTCGTGCCCGGGCGGAGCGACATTTACGGCCCGCAACTGGCATCCATGGGGGTTGCGGCGTTGGCGATCGACACCTTCGGCTCGAGGCGTGAGCGCGGCACCGGCTTCAACGAGCGCATCATCAACATCACCGAGACCATGATGGTGGCCGACGCCTATGCCGGCCTTGCCTATCTCGCCGGCCGGAGCGAGATCGATCCGGCGCATGTGGCGCTCATCGGCTTCTCCTATGGCGGCATGGCGACGACCTACGCGCTCTATCGGCAGATCGCCGATCGTCTGGCACGCCCCGACCTGCGCTTCGTCGGCCATGTCGCCTTCTACGGGCCCTGCATCGCGCGCTTCGAGGACAGAAGGACGACCGGAGCCCCCCTGTTGATGCTCTATGGCAGCGACGATGAGATCATCGATGCCGGGCGATGCGCCGACGTCGCGAGCGACCTCATCGCCGGCGGCAGCGCGGTCGAGCGCATCAGCTATCTAGGCGCCGTGCACCAATGGGATGGCCACCTGCCGCGTCGGCTCATCGGCCGCAACCTCGCCGATTGCGACTTTGCGGTGGAGACGGACGGCACCGTGCGCGACAACCTGACCCATCTGCCGATGTCGGGCCCGTTCTCACGCAAGATCGAGCTCGGGCTGTGCACCTACAGCAAGCCCTATCCGATCGGCCGCGACGATCATATCCGCCAGCTCTCCAACCAGGACCTCGGCCGTTTCCTCGAGCGCGTATTCGCCGAGCCGCAGCGGGCAGTCGCGAATTGATGACGTCATCATCGTAAATCGTCATGCCCGGGGAGGTTCAAGGAGGGGGTGTTCCTCACCCCTTCCTAATGTCCACCTTCGACTTGTTCCGGGCATCCACGTTCTTCAGCGGCTCGATGGAAGACGTGGATACGCGGGTCAAGCCCGCGCATGACGAATAATTGTGCTGTCTTAGCCCTTGCGCCGCTCCAACCTCAGATTGGAGATGCGGCCGAAGTTGACGACGAGGGAGACCGTCTTGCCGTCCGGTCCACGCTGAAACCTGATCGTCCCCATCTGCGTCTTGTTGAGATAGGGCACGCCGAAGGCGAACATGTCGGCAAATAGCGGGGACAGCGTGTTGGCGGCCGTTCTGGGATAGAGGCGCTCGAGCCGGAGGGCGATGCCCTCGCCCGAGGTCTCGACCCGATAGGCGAAGGGAAGGTCGGGCCCGGCATAGAGACCGACATAGTCCTTCAGCTTCGCCGGCGGCGCGGCGACGGGCTGGGCGGCCTCGAAGGTGAGGCGCTGACCGCCATCGAGGGTGGCCTCGATCCGGCTCGGCCGCCCGGAATCGAAATGGGCAAGGGTGAAGCCTAGGGGATGCGGACCGACCAGGGTCTCGAAGCGATCGGCGCTCACCTGCTCCAGACCGAAGCTATAGTCGACGACCTCGGCCAAAGGCATGTCGCCATCGGCCGAGAGCGTCAGCGTGTGGCCTTCGGCGCGGTCGTAGTAGCGGCCCGCAAGGCTTGCCGCCGGCGCTGGCCGGGCGATGCGGCGGGGCGGGGTCAAGCGCTCGCCCAAGATGAGATCGGCGATCGCGCGCGTGGCGAAGGTCGGACGGAAATCCTCGCGATTGCCCATGACGATGATGCCGAGATCGACATCGGGGAAGCGGCACAGCTCGAGCTTGTAGCCGGGAAGCCCGCCGCCATGCATCCATAGGCGCTGGCCGCGATAATCGAGCACGCGGAGCCCCATCGCATAGCCGATGCGTTCGCCCGTCCGCAAGACCGCCCTCGTCGCTAGGCGCTGATGGAGGTCTTTGGGCAGGAGCCGGTTGTTGCGGTAGTTCTCGTGCCAGACGAGGAGATCGTCCAAGCTGGCCAGGATGCCGCCATCGCCGCTCAAGGCGATGCCGACGACGTCCTTGCGGAAGCCGCCGCCATCGGGCGAATAGGGCCGCGCCAGGTCGGGCGCCAGCTCCAGATTGTCGTCTGCGAGCCGGGATGATTGCATGGCGAGCGGCCTGAAGATGCGATCGGTGAGATAACTGCGGAAGCTCTGGCCGGAGAGGCGCTCGATGACGATCGAGAGCAGCATCCAGTTCGAGTTGCAGTAACGGAAGCGGTCCGCCGGCGGGAAATCGAGAGTCTTCTGCCGCGTCACCAGATCGAAGAGCTGGTCGCGGCTGGTGGGCGCATCCAGCGGGATGCCGGAAAGCGCTAGGAGCGTGAGTTCGTCCCTGAGCCCGCTCGTATTGTTGAGGAGGTGGCGAAGCGTCAGGCGTTCCGAGAAGCGCTGCAGCTCGGGAATGTGCTTCTGCACCTCATCATCGAGCGAAAGCTTTCCGGCCGCCTCGAGCATGACGACCAAGGTCGCGGTGAACTGCTTGGTGATCGAGCAGATGTAAAACGGCGAGGTGGGCGCGATCTTCTGGCGATGCTCGAGATCGGCCAGTCCATAGCAGGCCTTGTGCACGACCTTGCCCTGGTCGATGACGGCGACCGCCGCACCCGGTTCACGGTCGCCGCGCCAGCGGGAGAAGATCTCATCGATCTTGGCGATCATGGCGTTCTCTCAGGCAAGTCTGCCGACCTGAATCTGGAATTCGTGGCCAGGAATTTCAGATTCACGACACGAGGAGATGCTTGTCGAGAAACCCCGCAACCCGGCTATAGACCGTGATGCGGTTCTTGAGCTTGACGAAGCCATGGCCCTCATCGGGAAAGGTCAGGTACTCGACCGGTCGGTTGCGGTTCTTCAAGCCCGCCACCACCTGCTCGCTCTCCGAGGGCGGCACCCTTGGGTCGGTCAAACCCTGGGCGACGAAGAGCGGCGCCAGAATTCGGTCGATATGGTTTATCGGCGAGATCTCGGTCAAGAAGTCGCGGTCGCGATTGAGATCGCCATACTCGGCCGAGCGGTGCTTGCGCCGCCAGGGACCGGTGGTCTGCAGCATGGTGATGAAATTCGCCACACCGTAGAACTCGACGCCGGCCGCCCAGAGGTCGGGAAAGCGCGTGACCGCCGCCAGCACCATGAACCCGCCATAGCTGCCGCCCATGACGGCGATGCGCTTGGCTTGAGCGATCTGCGCCTCGACCAGGTAGCGATGCGCATAGGCCAGGTCGGTCACGCTGTCTGGCCTGAGCCGGATATCATCGAGGCCGGCATAGTGGCGGCCATAGCCGGTCGAGCCCCGGACATTGGTCGCCAGCACGACAAAGCCGCGATGCACGAGGTATTGAATCTCCGGCTTCCAGTTCGGCAGATACTGGGCTTCGGGTCCGCCATGGACAAAGATGACCGCGCCGCGCCCGGCCCTGGGCGCCGGACCCGACGGGCGATAGAGCAAAGCCGGGATCATTCGGCCGTCGAAGCTCTTGAAGCGTACCACCTCCGGCTCGACCGTCGCCGCTTGGTCGAGCCCGGCGCGGTCGCTGTTGGTCACCTGGCGAACCGTGCCGGATGCCAGATCGTAGAGATGGATGTTCGCGTTGTGGGTCGAGCCGTTGAGGGTAAAGGCGATCTGGCCGCCATCGGGCGACCATTTCAGCTCCTGGATCACGCCGGGCGCCGGCAGCTTGACCGTCCGCTCGCCGCCGCCGGCGATGTCGCGGATGGTGAGATCGCCGAAACCATCGATGTTGGTCACCAGCGCCAGCCGCTTCTCATCGGGCGACAGCTCGAGGATATCGATGTTCCAGCTGGGCGTGGCGATCCAATCGAGGGCACCGCGGCCGACGTCGAGAAAGGCGGCGCCGACGTGATCGCGACCTTGGTCGGTGGTGAGATAGAAGCCGCTGCCGTCCTTCTTCCAGCGCAGGTTGGCGTAGAACGCCTTGCCGTCGTAAGGGGTGAGCGGGGTTCGCTTGCCGCTGGCGATGTCGAGGCGGTGCAGCGCCAGATCGAGCGAGGCGCGATTCTCCTCGAGCACCAGCGCCCTTCCGTCAGGCCACCAAGCCTTGACGTTCCACCATCCCTCCGCCTCGAACACGCGTCGCTCGGTGCCGCTCTTCAGATCCATCACATAGGCATCGAAGTGGCCGGCATCGCGCGCATTGGAGACATAGGCGATGCGCTCGCCATCCGCCGACCAGCCGCCCCAGGCATGGATCGCCTTGGGATTGGATGTCAGCGCGCGGGCGTTCTGGCCCGCCTCGGGGATGAGATAGAACTGCTGGCGCTCGTCCCCGTCGGTGTCCATGCCGTAGATGAGGCTGCCGTCGACGGGCGAGGTCTCGACCATCGCGATCTTGTCGGCGTGCCGGGTGAGCGCCGTCGGCTCGCTGCCGTCCAGCGGTACCGACGCGAGCTGCGGGACGCCCGACGCATCCGACAAATAGAAGAGCCGTTTGCCGTCGCGGCTGAAGCGCGGCCAGATGGATGAGCGCACCTTGAGAAAGTCTTCGATCCCGTAGCGGCGCTCGGCCATGCGTGCTTCCTTCCCGGTCTCATGCTTGCCCATCGGGGCGCCGGAGCTTAGCCCACCGGCAGGTGGGAAGCGCAACCCCTTACCGGTCGCCGAAGCGCCGGCTCAGCCGAGCGCGCGATTGATCAGGATCTCGGCGGCGGCGCGGGCATCGCTCGCCGCAGACGCATCGCCGGCGACATGGGCGACGGCGATGGCGCCTTCCAGCAGCAGATTGAGGGCGCCGGCAACGGCATCCGGTTCGCGGGCCCCGGCCTCGGTCGCGAGCCGCTTCAAGAAGTCGCGGATGAGCCGCTTGTGCTCGGCCGCCGCCCGGTGAATGGGATCGCCGGCCTCATGGAACTCCGAAGCGGCGTTGACGAACATGCAGCCGCGGAACTCGCGGCTGGCGAACCAGACGGCGAGGATGTCGAAGACGACCAGGAGGCGCTCCCGGGGCGACCGTCCGCGGCGTTCGATCTCGCACATGAACCAGGTGCGGAACTTCTCGTCCCGGCGCTTGAGCGCCGCCAGGATGAGCTCGTCCTTCGATTTGAAGTGCTTGTAGAGCGTCATCTTGGCGACACCCGATTCGGCCAAGATGCGATCGATGCCCGTGGCGTGGAAGCCGTGGCGATAGAAGAGGTCCAGCGCCCGGTCCACCAGCTCCTCGCGCCGCGCCGATACTGCCATGCCCGCCTCCGAACCAACCGGTCTGTAGCACTATTAATATAGCTCGTGGACCTCGTGACCACTAGGCTTGGTCTCGATGCGCGCACCCCTTGAAGAACACCTTGTTGCATATTAAATAGACAGTCCTGTCTGTATATACACTATGCACAGGAGCTTGCCATGACGGAGATGCCGGAGCGCTTCGGCGATGTCGCCTTCAGCCCTGCCGTGCTGGCCCAGCAGGAGCGCCTGGGCTCGCGTGGGGTCAATCGCCGCGCCGCCGAGAAGCGCCCGCTCCGAGCCACGGTCACGCCTGTGCTGGCCGAGTTCTTGGCCTTGTGCCGTTCCTTCTATCTCGGCACCGCCGGCGCCGATGGTCAGCCCTATATCCAGCACCGGGGCGGACCGACAGGCTTCCTGAAGCCGCTCAGCGCGCGCCGTCTCGCATTCGCCGACTTTGCCGGGAACCGCCACTACATCACGCTCGGCCATCTCAGCGAAAACCCGCGCGCCTTCCTCTTCCTCATGGATTACGCGAACCAGCAGCGCATCAAGCTGTGGGGCACGGCCAGCGTCGTGGAGAACGATCCCGAGCTGCTGGCGCGCCTGGTCGACCCCGCCTACACGGCCAGGCCGGAGCGCGCCATCGTCTTCGAGATCGCCGAGTGGCACACGAATTGTCGCCAGCACATTCCCCGGCTCGTTGCCGCCGAAGAGGTGGACCAGCACATCGCCCGCCTCGAGCGCCGCATCGTCGAGCTGGAGCGGGCAGGAAAATAGCTCTCAGCGCGGAAGCGACGCGTCAGGCTCCGGGCCGGTTGGACTTCTTTCGGCGGCGACAGCGGGACCCAGAAGGAACAGCAGCAGCAGCGATGCCGCGAACAGGATGCCGACGAGGAGCCAGGCCTCGTTGAAGCTCGCGACCGCGGCGGCACGCTCGACCAAGGGAGCGACCACGGCTTTCGTCGCCTCGTCCACCGGACCCAGTGGCACGTTGTGGAAGCGGTCGGTCGGCAAACCGACCGCGAGCGCGGCCCTGGGATCGCCCGCCTGTAGGCGCTCTACGAACGTCGCCACGTGCACGGACGGACGCAGCTCGAGCACGGTGTCGATGAGAGCGATGCCGATGGCGCCGCCCAGATTGCGCATGAGGTTGAAGAGACCGCTCGCTTCCGCCATGTGGGAAGCCAGCTGCGCCGCCAGGGCGAGCGTCGTGGTCGGCAGGATGCAGAGCATCATCGCCACGCCGCGCAGAACCTGGGGCCAGAAGAGCCCGTCGAAGTCGGTCTCGTAGGTGGCGAAGCCGTTGACGATCATTCCGAGCGCGAACATGGCATAGCCAACGCCGGTCAAGAGGCGACAGTCGCTGCGGCGCTCGAGCCAGGCGGCGAAGGGTGCGGCGAGGAGCTGTGCTGCCCCGGTCACCAGCATGATCCGGCCGATCTCGAGCGCGGTGTGCTGGCGCACGAACGAAAGGAACAGGGGCAGGAGATAGACCGAGCCGTAGAGCCCCATGCCGAGGATGAAGCTGAAGAGGCATCCCGCGGCAAAGCGCAGCTCCTGAAGCAGCCTCAGATCGACCAGCGGATCCGGCTGCCTCAAGCTGCGGCGGATGAAGCTCATGCCGGTGGCAAGGCAGATGGCGATGAGCGCCAGCACCACGCCATCGGACCAGTTGCGCTTGGGCCCTTCCTTCAGCACGAGCTCGAGGCTGCCCAGGAACACCGCGAGCAAGAAGAGCGAGCGATAGTCGAGCCGCGCCAGCAGGTCCCACGCCGGCCGTTCGTGCTTAAGCAGCCGGAAGGCAAGCACCGCCACGATGAGACCCGGTCCGACATTGATGAGAAACAGCCAGTGCCAGGAATAGGTCTCGGTGATGTAGCCGCCCAAGGTCGGACCCAAGGTCGGCGCCAGCATGGCAACGACTCCGCCGATCGCCGTCGCCTTCGCCTGGGACCGGCGCGGAAACATGAGGAAGACCGAGGTGAATACGGTGGGGATCATCGAGCCGCCGCAAAAGCCTTGCACCGCGCGGAGGGCGATGAACGGACCGAAACCATGCACCAGCGCGCAACCGAGGCTGGCGGCGGTAAAGCCGAGCACGGCCACGACGAAGAGGCCCCTCAGCGACAAGAGACGCGTCAGCCATCCGGTGAGCGGTATGGCAATGACCTCGGCGATCAGATACGCCGTCTGCACCCAGCTCAAGAGGTTGGTCGGGATGTCGAGGCCGCGCTCGATGTCGGGCAAGGAGCTGGCGACGATCTGGATGTCGAGCACGGCCATGAACATGCCGGCGCACATGGCAAGAAAGCCCGCCCAGGTGGCGGGACCGACGGGGCGGCCATCGGGGGTGAACTCACTCATCAGCCTTCCAGAAACCGGCGTGGCAGGAAGAGGTGTAGTGCTCCTCGCGAGCGGAGTCTGGCCATTCTCATGCAAGTGGCATACTTGCCGCTCCAATGACGGGTTTGTCGATGGCCTCAAGCATGATCACAAAGTTGAGACCGGTCGGGAATAGGTCTCTCTCCCGACTGTTCGAATGAGCGAGTGGTAAGGCGGCGCCAGAATCAATCCGCGGGGAGGGAAGGTGATCTCGAAGCCTTGGCGGCAGTGCGGACCGGCGTTCCACCGCGCCGCATGCATTGGTCTGGCTCTCCTCGGCGCGCTCGGTCCGGGAGGGCCGGCCCGCGCATCGTTCCACACCTTTCAGATCGTCGAGCTCTTCTCCAACGCCGATGGAACCGTGCAGTTCGTCAAGCTGCGCGAGGCGTTCGGCTACAGCGGGCAGAACTTCCTGAGCGGCATCAGCCTCACCAGCACCAGCGCCGCGGGCCGCAAGGTCCTGACCTTCCCCTCGAACCTGCCGAGCTTCGCCACCGCCGGCAAATCGGTGCTGATCGCAACCCAAGCCTTCGCCAATTTGGGCCTGGTGGTTCCCGACTACGTGTTTCCCGCCGGGTTCCTCTCGACTGCCGGCGGCACGCTCGACTACGGCAGCGTCGACGTCGTCACCTATAGTGCCTTGCCCATAGACGGCTGCCAATCCGTTGGCCGCACCGGGGTCAAATCCGCCGCCACGCCCGCGAGTTTTTCCGGGGGCGCGAGCACGCTCTCCTGCCAGCGCCCGCAGAGCGGTTGGTGGTGGAATCCGGCCGAAGCCGGCCGTGGCTTCAGCTTGGAGGTGAATGCCCAGGGACGGATCTTCTTCTCGAGCTACCTTTACGCCGACGATGCCTCCTCACTCTGGCTCACCGCGAGCGGCGCCTTGGCGACGGCTGCGGCCTACCAGGGCACGCTCGACCAATACGGCAACGGACAAACCTTGGCCGGCCTCTATCAGCCGGCAACGCGTACGGGATCGCCCGGTGCGCTGACCGTCAGCTTTGCCACGCCAACGACCGGCGCGCTCACTTGGCCCGGCGGCAGCATGGCGATCCAGCGCTTCGACATCGTCGCGGGAGGCGCCGCCGCCGGCCCGGCCGCGGGCATGCCCGAGACCGGATGGTGGTGGAACGCAAGCGAGGGCGGCCGCGGTTTCTTCTTCGAGGTGCAGGGCACGACCATGTTCCTCTCCGGCTTCATGTATGACGCGGTCGGCCGCCCGGTCTGGTACACGAGCTTAGGCGCGATGACGGGAACCACGGTCTATCAGGGACGATTGCTGCAATATGCGGGCGGTCAGACCCTGACCGGCGCCTATCGGCCGCCCTCGACCTCGAGCGATGCGGGCGCGGTGAGCGTGCAGTTCAGCACCACCACGACGGCGAGCTTGACGCTCCCCAACGGTACGCGGATCCAGCTGACCCGCTTCACCTTTTGAGACGGTGAGGCGCCTTGCCGCGGCGCTGCCGGGTCCGCTCCGTTTTGGGCTCGGCCACGTGGGCAGCCATGTCGCGGATCACCTGGCGGACGTGATCGTCGGCTGCGGCATAGAAGACCTGCCGCCCCTGGCGCAGGGCCGTCAGCACCCTGGCGCCGCGCAAGAGACGCAAGTGATGGCTCACCAGCGAGGGCGAGAGCTTGGTTTCGGCCGCGATGTCGGAGACGCAGATCGGCCGGTCCAAGCAGGCGAGGATGATGCTGAGCCGGCTTGCATCCCCCATCAGCCGAAAGATCTCCGCCAGCGTCCGCAACGCCGCAGCGCTCATTGACAAGGGGGTCGGCACGGGTCAAATATCCAATACATGAATAGCTATTCATATAACGCTATAACATAGCGGTCAATCCCGGCGATGGGGATGCGGATGGCCAGGCCCGACCACGATCACGAGCACGCCCCTGCCCTTGGCAGCAACACCGGTGGCGCCCATGGGCATCGTCACCATCACCATGGGCATGGGCACGGGCCCTCGGGCAATCGCTTCGGCCGCGCCTTTGCCGTGGGTATCGCGCTCAACCTCGCCTTCGTCTTGGCCGAGGCCGGCTATGGTCTCGCCGCCAACTCCCTCGCGCTCATCGCCGATGCCGGCCACAATCTGAGCGACGTGCTCGGCCTCGGCCTGGCCTGGGGTGCTGCCAGCCTCTGTCAACGCCGCCCGACCCAGCGCTATACCTACGGTCTGCGCAGCACCACCATCCTGGCAGCACTCGCCAATGCGGTCATGCTGCTGGTGGTGACCGGCGGGATCGCCTGGGAATCGATCCAGCGCCTGATCCAGCCCGAGCCCGTCGCCGGCACCACCATGATCGTGGTGGCGCTGATCGGCATCGTGGTGAATGGGGTGACTGCGGCAATGTTCGCCTCGGGCAGGCGGCACGACCTCAACATCCGCAGTGCGTTTTGGCACATGGCGGCGGACGCGATGACCTCGCTCGGCGTGGCCGGCGCCGGCGTGCTCATTCTTTGGACGGGCTCGGAGCGCCTGGATGCGATCGTCGGTCTGGCGATCAGCGGCGTGATCGTGGTCGGCACCTGGTCCGTGCTCAGGGATTCGGTCGACCTGGCGCTGGACGCCGTGCCGCGCGGCATCGACGCCGGCGCGGTCCGCCTCTATCTCGCGGGCCTGCCCGGCGTGAGCGAGGTGCATGATCTTCACATCTGGGGCATGAGCACGACCGAGGTGGCGCTGACCGCGCATCTCGTCCGGCCCGAAGCCACGGTCGATGACGGGCTCCTGGCCGAGGTGGCGCATGAGCTCAAACATCGCTTCGGCATCGGCCATGCGACCCTGCAGATCGAGCTCGGCCACCCGGGCTATGTCTGCGCGCTCGCACCCGAGCACGTGGTCTAGCGTGGCTCGGCCGCCCCGGTCAGGGCACGGATGAGGAACCAGGCGCCGAGCGCCAGGAACAACAGCGCGGCGGCTTGATGGATCCGGCGGAGCGGTAGGCGATCAGCGAAGGCCTTGCCGAGAAAAACCACCGGCGCATTGGCGATCAGCATGCCGAGCGTGGTTCCGAGCACGACCTGGGTAAGCCCGCTACAGGCGGCCGCAAGAGCGGCGGTGGCGATCTGCGTCTTGTCGCCGATCTCGGCAATGAAGAAGGCGATGAGCGTCGCCAGGAACGCGCCGCGACGTCCCAGGCGCGGCATCGCCTCGAGCGTATCGGGCCGCAAGGTCCAGATCGCCATCGCCAACATGCTGGCGCCGACCAGCAGGTCGGCGATCGGCGGCGTCAGCACGAAGGCAAACCACTGGCCGAGGAGGCCGGCCGCGGCGTGATTGGCCAAGGTCGCCAACAGCACGCCCGCCAGGATCGGCCAGGGCTTGCGATAGTGGGCGGCGAGCACCAGAGACAGGAGCTGGGTGCGATCGCCGATCTCGGCGATCGCCACGCTCGAGAGCGAGACAAGGAAGGCTTCCATCGGAGGCTCCGGCCGAGCGGCATGACACAAAATTCCACTCCTTCCCTGCAGTCAGGAAGGCACGAACCGCTGGTCTCGCCATGCCCTTTCAGGCCCCGCGCGCCACGGCTCGTCGCCAGGTGTCTTGACGCGGCGGCCCGGCGATTGTGCCGGGCGGCTACTCCAGGGGGTGGGATTGGGGACGGGTGCGGATCACCCCTCCCCGACCCTCCCCGGGGGGGTGGGATTGGGGAGGGGTGAGAATCACCCCTCCCCGACCCTCCCCG
>JACQAG010000080.1 GCA_016195085.1 Pseudomonadota bacterium
AGACCCGCAAAGATGCTATCGAGGTGGCGCATGCCCGGCTTCCCTTCTGAGTCTCGACAACCAGAAGGTACCCGGCAATCGCAGGGTTTGCCGGGCATGCGCCTGCGACCAATCGACTCATTCCCCGGACACCCGTGCGCGATGCGGGAGAGGGGTCTATGGGCGAGCCTTTCGTAGCCCCTCTCCCGCACCGCGGGGTCGGGACGGTCGGGGACGGGTCCTCCCGTCCCCGACGCCGCGCCGGGAGGATCCGGCGCGGCCGTCCCCGACGGTGCCGAGCGCGAGCGAGGCGGGTGAGGGTCTGTTTACCGCGCATTTACGACTCGGGGAACTAGCGTGGCGGAGAGTTTCGATTTCGTCGTCGTCGGTGCCGGCATCTCCGGGGCCAGCACCGCCTATCATCTGAAGCGCCGCGGTGTGCCCAAGGTGTTGCTGATCGAGCGGGCGAGCCCGGCCTCGGGCGGCACCGGCAAGAGTGCGGCGATCGTGCGCCAGCACTATTCGAGCCCGATCCTGGTCAGGCTGGCGCGCGAAAGCATCGATCTCTTCAAGGCGATGCCGGAGGAGCTCGGACAGAGCGGCGGCTATGTCAATTCCGGCTACTGCTTCCTCATCGCCGCCGACATGCTGGAGGGTGCCAGGCGCAACATCGCCATGCAGCGCACACTCGGCATCGATACCGTACTGGTCGAGGGGGCCGGCTTTCCCCAGCATCTGCCGGAGCTCAATCCTGAAGGGGTGGCCGCGACGGTGTTCGAGACGCTCGGCGGCTATGCCGACCCGGTGAAGTCGACGGAAGCCTATGTCGCCGGCTTCCAGCGCCTAGGCGGCAGCTTCCGTCCGCGCACGCCGGTGCGCTCGCTCCTCAGCGAAGGGCCCAGCATCACCGGCATCGTGACCGACAAGGGGAAGATCGCCGCCGGCACGGTGGTGAATGCCGCCGGGCCCTGGGCGAAGCCGCTCGCCGCCAGCGCCGGGCTCGCGCTCGAGCTGCGCGCCGTGCTCGAGCAAGACACGGTCTGGCAGGTGCCGCCGGGCCGTCCGGTGCCGTCCGTCTCCATCTCCAACGGCGTCGATGCAACCTATCTTCGACCCTTGGGCGACCGCCGGTTCGTCATCGGCCGCGGCTTTCCCAAGGAATATGCCGACGTCGATCCCTACAACTATAAAGAGACGGGCGACGAGGCTTTCATTGCCGACGTCCAGTCTCGCATCGAAAAGCGGTTCCCCGCCTTCGCCGGCATGCGGCTCATCGATGCCTATGGCGCGCTCTACGATGTGAGCCCCGACTGGTATCCCTTCGTCGGCACGCGCGCCGGGCTCGCAGGCTATGCCGATGCCTCGGGCGGCAGCGGCCATGGCTTCAAGATCGGCCCGGCCTTGGGACGGGGGCTCGCGAACTGGCTGGTCGACGGCGATGCGCCCCAGGATTTCAAGGCGCTCAGCCACGACCGGCTGGCCTCGGGGCGGCTCTTCGTCGGCTCCTTCGGCGGCAATCGGGGCTAGGAGTCGGTTGATCTGACCCAAGCGCTTTCTACCTCGCGGGCGAGCAAGCTGCGCCCCCACCCCAGCCCTCCCCCGTCTGACGGCGAGGGAGGGAGCAGGTGCGCATTCGACTCCCTCCCCCATGCGCAGCGTGGGGGAGGGCTGGGGTGGGGGCACCGTGCGGCGTCGGTCTCCGTTTGCGCAGCCGAGTTACGAGCTTCATGAGCCTGCTCGCGGTCGATGGTGTCGTTGCCGGCTATGGGCCGCATGACGAGATCTTGAAGGGCGTGGCGATCCACGCGGAGGCCGGCGAGATGGTGGCGCTCGTCGGCCCGAACGGTGCCGGCAAGTCGACCCTCCTCAAGACCATCGCCGGCCTGTTGAAGCCGCGCCAGGGCTCTGTGCGCTTCAAGGACGAGGACTTGCAGGCGCTGCGTCCACGCGAGATCAGCGCCCGGGGCATCGCCTTCGTGCCCCAGGAGGCCAACGTGTTCGCCTCCTTGAGCGTGAACGAGAATCTGGAGATGGGCGGCTATCTCGAGCCGGGCCAGGTCAAGCGACGCATGGCCGAGGTCTACGAACGGGTGCCGGAGCTGGCCGCCAAGAAAGTCAGCGCTGCCCGCACGCTATCCGGCGGGCAGCGGCAAATGCTTGCCATGGGGATGGCGCTCATGGTCGCGCCGACCTTGTTGCTGCTGGATGAGCCCTCGGCCGGGTTGTCGCCGATCGCAGCGGAGAAACTGTTTGATACCATCAAATCCATACACCAAGATGGCATGACCATCGTCATGGTCGAGCAGAACGCGCTCGAAGCGCTGGCGATCTCGGACCGCGCCTACATCCTGGTCGATGGCCGCAACAATCGCGACGGCCCGGCCAAGACCCTGGCGGCGGATCCGGAGATAAGACGGGTCTTCCTGGGCGGCTGACGCGGTCCGGGAGATGCCCAATAAGCTGCCGATCGAACAGGGGAACCAGATCATGAAATCCAGGCTTCAGACCACCCGTCGCACGCTTCTCCAGGGTGCTGCCGCACTCGGCGCCGGCGTCGCCTTCCTGCCCCGTGGCCTCCGCGCGCAGGCGAGCGGGCCCATCCGCATCGCCGGGCTGGTGCCCTTGACCGGCGGCGGCGGCGCCTTCGGCCCGAATATGAGCCTCTCGCAGAAGACGGTGGTGGACGAGGTGAATGCCGCCGGCGGCCTCTTAGGACGCAAGGTCGAGCTCATCACCGAGGACGACCAGACCAACCCCGAAGCCGGCGTGCGCGCCGCGCGCAAGCTCATCGACGTCGACAAGGTCTCGGCGATCATGAGCGTCTGGGCATCGGCGGTCGGCACCGCGGTCTTGCCGCTCTGCTGGGAGAACAAGGTGATGATGCTGGCGATCTCGGCGGCCGATACCATCGCCGAGCTGCCGCACCAGGGCTATTTCGTGCGCACCCAGCCGCACACAGCACTCCAGGGCGAGCAGTTCGCCAAGTTCGCCATCGATACCGGCACCAAGCATCTCTACGTGATGATGCCGCAGACGCCGTTCACCGAGACGGTGATCAAGGGCATCACCCAGATCTGCCAGTCGAAGAACATCAAGGTCACCTCGATGATCTACGACGCGAAGAAGACCTCGCTTCGCTCCGAGGTCGACGAGATGATGCGGACGACACCCGACACGCTGATGATCGGCGGCTATCAGCCCGACGACATCGTGCTGGCGAAGGACGTCTTCCGCGCCAACTACAAGGGCCGCGTGGTCGGCTTCGCCTATGGCATGACCCCGCAATTCGTCGAAGGTGCCGGCGCCGAGGTGACGGAGGGCATGTATACGATCGAGCCGATTCCGGCCGCCGGTTCGACCGCCTATGGCCGCTTGCAGAAGCTCCTGAAGAAGGACGCGCTCGACACCTACACCTGCCAGGGCTACGACCACGCCAACCTGGCGCTCCTGGCGATCGCCCAGGCCAAGGAGGCGAGCGGCACCGCCATCCGCGACAACATCCGCAAGATCGGCGACCCCGCCGGCGTCAAGGTCGACAACGCCGTCGACGGCATCAAGCTCCTGGCCGAAGGCAAGAAGATCAACTACGAGGGCGCGTCGGGGCCCTGCAAATTCACCGATATCGGCAACATCCGCGAAGTCGTGTTCCGCTTGAATCAGATCAAGGCCGGCAAGATCCTGCCCGCCTAGGCCCGAGCCGATCCTGCCGGCTTTCGTCGATGCCAAAGAAGGCCCCCACCCCAGCCCTCCCCCGCCGATGACGGCGAGGGAGGGAGCGAGACGCGCCTCTTCACTCCCTCCCTCGCCAAAGGCGGGGGAGGGTCGGGGTGGGGGCACTACCGTAGCCTCCGATACCCGGTCCTAGCCGCCTTGTCAGCGCAGGTTCTGCAGCTCATCGTCAACGGCGTGGTGGCGGGCACCATCCTGGCGGTGCCCGCCATAGGCCTCTCCACCATCTTCGCCGTGCTGCGCTTCGCCAATTTCGCGCTTGCCGGCCATATGGCGATCGGCGCGTTCGCCGGCTATGTCGCCAATGCCTGGCTCGGGCTCCCGGCTTATGTGGCGATCCTGGCGGCCTTCGCCGCCGCCGGCATCGTCGGCATCGTCTCCGACCATTTCGGGCTTCGCCCCTTGCGCAACTACGGGGCGCTGACCTTGGCGATCGCCTCCATCGCGCTCAATCTCGTGCTCGAGAACGTGCTGCGCTTCGGCTTCGGCAATCGGCCGCGCGATTATGCCATCAAGCTGGTGCGCGACTGGACCTTCGGTCCCATCCGCATCGGCCCGCAGCAGCTGGAGAATTTGGCGATCGCGGTCGCCGCCATGGCGCTCATCTTCCTCTTCCTGGCGCTCACCACCACCGGCAAGGCCATGCGCGCGGTCGCCGACAACCCGATTTTGGCCGACATCAAGGGCATCGATCCCGACCGCATGGCGCGCTTCGCCAACTTCATCGGCATGGGCCTGGGCGGCGTCGGCGGCATGCTCGTCGGCCTCGACACCTCGGTCGATCCCTTGGTCGGCTTCCGCGCCCTTCTCTCGGTGTTCGCCGCCGCGGTCGTCGGCGGCCTCGGCAGCATTCCCGGGGCGGCGATCGGCGGGCTCTTTATCGGCCTGGCGGAGGAGCTGTCGCTCTTGGCGCTGCCGGCCAGCTACAAGACCGCGGTCGGCTTTCTGGCGATCCTCATCATGCTCACGCTGCGCCCGCGCGGCATCCTGGGCGAGCGCGGCCTATGACCAGCTATCTCGTCGCCATGGCCACCTTCGGGACCATCTATGCGCTCCTGGCACTGTCGCTCAACGTCATGTGGGGCATGACCGGTATGGTCAATCTCGGGTTGACCGGCTTCTTCGCCGTCGGCGCCTATGCCTCCGCCTTGCTGACCGTGCGCCTCGGCATGCCGGTCGCCGTCGGCTTCCTTGCCTCGATGGCGGTCGCCTCATGCGTGGCGGCGGTCACCACCTTCGGCCTCATGCGGCTCCGCGACGACTATCTCGCCATCGTCACCCTCGGCTTCGCCGAGGTGGTGCGCATCGCCGGCGAGAACGAGATCTGGCTCACCAACGGCACCGACGGCATCTCGCGGATCCCGCAGCCGCTCAAATCCACCCTCGGCCCGGACTTCAACACGTTCTATCTGGGCTTGGCGCTCCTGGTGCTGGCCATCGTCTTCTTCCTCCTGGAGCGGCTGCGGCTCTCGCCCTTCGGCCGCGTGCTCCGCGCCATCCGCGAGGATGCGCAAATGGCCGCGGTCGCCGGCAAGAACGTGCTTCTCTTCAAGGTCTGGGCGTTCGCGATCGGCGGGCTCATCGCCGGGCTCGCCGGCGCGCTCTACGGGCACTACACCAGCTACATCGTCCCGGAGCTGTTCCAGCCGCTCTTGACCATCTACATCTTCCTGGCGCTGACGGCCGGCGGCCGCGGCAACAATTGGGGCGCGGCGATCGGCGCCTATGTCGTGGTCTTCTTCCTGGAATCGACCCGGTTCCTGACCGGCATCCTGCCCGGCATATCGGTCGTGCAGATCGCCGCCATGCGCGAGCTCCTGGTGGGCCTCGGGCTACTTCTGGTCCTGCATGTCCGCCCCTACGGGCTCATGCCGGAGCGGCTGCCGCGGCTGGAGGCGCCGCGCGCTCCGAGGAGCTAGAGCCTCGTCACCCTAACCTTGGGCAGAGATCACGCGCGCTGCCTATTTGGTCATCGCCCGGCGATCCGCGGCCCCGCGGGCAAGCGGGAAAAAGCGCGGATGGGATTGTGGCATGAGGCGTGCACCCCCTTGTAAGGCGGCGGGCAAGGCAGCTACGTTTGTCGTAAAGGAAACTCGGTCGCGACAGGCGACGGCTCTTCACCCTAGGAGTGCATCATGAAGCTCGGAAGCCATTGGCGGATTCGATTGCTCTTGGCCTCGGCGGCGGCGACCGCGCTCGTGGCCGGCGATGCCTCGGCGCAGCAATTCGCCTGCCCGAAGAAGGGCGGCGAAATCGTCTTCGCCCAGGAAGCCAAGGTCAACAGCCTGGACCAGCACACCTCGTCCACGATCTCGACGCGCAACGTCGCCATGAACATGTTCGAGTCCTTGATGACCCGCGACGAGAACTTCAATCCGATGCCCGAGCTGGCGGCCTCGGTCGAAGAGAGCAAAGACGGCATGACCTACGTCTTCAAGCTCAGGGACGGCATCAAGTTCCACAACGGCAAGCCGATGACCACCGCCGACGTGGTGGCGACCTTCGACCGTTATAAGAAGGTCGGTATCGATCGCGGGATTTTGGACGTGGTCGAGAGCTGGGAGGCGAAGGATGCCTCGACCTTCATCCTCCACATGAAGGTGGCGCAGCCGACCTTCCTGGAGAATTTCAGCTCCTTCAGCATTCCGATCGTCATCGTGCCGGCGGAGAACGCCAAGGCCGAGCCGATGCAATTGGCGACCGTCGGCACCGGACCGTTCCAGTTCGTCGAGTTCGTCGCCGATAGCCACGTCAAGATGAAGCGCTATGACGGCTACAATGCGGACACCCGCTACAAGGAGATCGACGGCTTCGGCGGCTACAAGCAGGCCTGCGTCGACAGCGTCAATTTCCGCATCGTGACCGAGCCCGGTGCCCGCGTCGCCGGGCTGGAGACCGGCGAGCTGCATGGCGCCGAGGACGTGCCGACTAAGTCCCAGGAGCGCTTGAAGCAGAACAAGGACATCGTGCTGAAGCCGCTCAAGAACTTCTGGATCCAGATCGCGACACCGAACGTGTCCATTCCGCCCACGGACAATCTCAAATTCCGCCAGGCGGTGCAGGCTGCAATGGACATGGACGAAGTCATGGAGGCGGCAACCGACGGCGCCTATCAGCTCAACATCGGCTTCCAATATCCAGGACAGAATTTCTACACCGAAGCCGGCAAGGAGACCTACAACCAGAAGAATGCCGCGAAGGCGAAGACGCTGCTCGCCGAGAGCGGCTACAAGGGCGAGGAGATGATCCTCTTGACCAACCGCGACTACACCAACATGTACAACGCGGCCTTGGTCATGTCCGAGCAGCTGAAGGCCGTCGGCATCAACGCCAAGCTCCTGGTCATCGACTGGCCGGCCTCGGTGCAGATGCAGCAGAACACCAACACCGGCTGGAACTGGTTCTTCACCGGCTACGGCACCAACACGGCCTTGGGCGGTGTGGCGGCCTTGCGCTTCCATGCGCCGCCGTTCAACACCTACAAACCGAAGACGCCGGAAGACGCCGACAAGGAGTTCATTGCCGCGTTCCGCGCCATCGAGAATGGCAAGACGCTGGACGAGCGCAAGGCTGCCTTCGCCAAGGCGCAGGCACGCGTCCTGGACCAGGTTCTGGCGCTGCCCTTCGGCTCCTTGACCAAGGTCCAGGCCGTGCGCGCCAATGTGCAGAACTTCAAGCCGTTCCGCATCCCGCGCATGTCGAACGTGTACTTCTCGGGCTGAGGCAACGCTTGGCGACGCAGTGCCGGACCGGATGAAGCTACCCCCCTCCCTATCCCTCCCCCGCAAGGGGGGAGGGGAAACAAGCTGCGGTGTTGGTCTGGCCTCCTCCCCCTTGAGGGGGGAGGGGTGGGGAGGGGGTGACGCATGCGAGTTCGCAGGTTCGTCGCGATGACCGAGGAAGGCGCATGGGTCGCTACATCCTCAATCGGCTGATCCAGGCGATCCCCGTCATCTTCTTGGTGAGCCTGATCTCATTCTGCATCATGCAGCTCGTGCCGGGCGATCCGGCGATCCTGATCGCCGGACCCAGCGCCACGCCGGCCGAGCTCGACAATGTCAGGCGCAATCTCGGCCTGGATCAGCCCTTCTACGTCCAGCTGACGCGCTACTACACGAACCTCCTGCAGGGCGATCTCGGCCGGTCGCTCTTCCTCGGCAAGCCGGTCTTGGATGCGACGATCGAGCGCCTGCCGGTTTCCATGTCGATTGCACTTTACTCAATGGTGCTGACCTTGTTGCTCGGGCTGTTGAGCGGTCTGGTTGCGGCCATGCGCCAGAATACCTGGGTGGACCAGGCAGTGATGCTGTTCGCGCTGCTCGGCGTCTCGATGCCGAATTTCTGGCTCGGCCTGATGATGATCGTGCTGCTGGGCGTGCATTGGGGTTGGCTGCCGACCGGCGGTTACATTCCCTATACGACCAGCTTCTACGGCTGGCTCGCCACCACCACCATGCCCGCGGTCTCGCTCGCCATGCTGAACACCGGGTTGCTGGCCCGCATCACCCGCTCGACCATGCTGGAGGTGCTGCGCCAGGACTATATCCGCACCGCCAAGGCCAAGGGCCTGCCGGGATGGATGATCATCGGCAAGCACGCCTTGAAGAACGTGATGATCCCGGTGATGACCGTCATCGGCATCATCTTCAGCCTGCTTCTGTCCGGCTCGCTGGTGATCGAGTCGATCTTCTCGGTGCCGGGCATCGGCTCGCTCTTGGGCTCCGCCATCCTCCGGCGCGACTATCCGATGATCCAGGGCGGACTGCTGTTCGTGGCCACCTCGCTCATGCTGCTCAACATCACGGTCGACATCCTCTATGCCTATTTCGATCCCCGCGTTCGCTATGACTGAACGGGCCCTGCCATGATTGAAGCCGACACGACGCTCGTTGCCATCCCCGAGACGATCCAGGCGCCGCCGCCGCGCTGGGCGTTCTGGCGTCATGCGACATTCCGCCGCCTGATGCACCACCAGCTCTTCCTCTCCGGCTCGATCCTGTTTGCCATCATCTCGCTGGTGGCGGTCTTCGCTCCGCTGATCACCGACGCCGATCCCAACAAGCTCGCCATGCGGCTCCGCTTCCATGCGCCGGATTGGGACTATCCCTTCGGCACCGACAATCTCGGCCGCAGCCAATTGAGCCGCGTCCTCTATGGCGCCCGGCTCTCGCTTGCCATCGGCCTCGGCGTGGTCATCCTCAACGGTGTCTTTGGCGTGCTCATCGGCGCCATCAGCGGCTTCTTCCGCCATCTCGACGACATCCTGATGCGCATCTCCGACGCGCTCATGGCGTTTCCGCCGCTCTTGCTGGCGCTCGGCATCGCCGCTGCCCTCGGGCCCTCCTCGAACACCGCGGTCATCGCGCTCTCGGCAGCCTACATTCCGCGTACGGCGCGCATCGTCAGAGCCTCGGTGCTGGTGGTGCGCGAGATGGAATATGTGCAGGCGGCCCAGGCCTGCGGCGCCAAGTCGTTGCGCATCATGTGGACCCATATCCTGCCCAACTGCATGGCCCCCTTGATCGTGCAGCTCACCTTCATCTTCGCCTATGCCGTGCTAACGGAGGCGACCTTGAGTTTCCTGGGCTTGGGCGCCGAGCCGCCGACTCCCACCTGGGGCAACATCATGGCCGAAGGCCGCACCTATCTGCGCGAAGCCGAATGGATCACCCTCATCCCCGGCATCGCCTTGGCGATGACCGTGCTCGGCCTCAACCTCCTGGGCGACGGGTTGCGCGACGTGCTCGACCCCAGGCTCAAGGTGCAGCAGGGCTGATGCCGGGAATGACCCACCCTCTGCTCCGGGTGCGCAACCTCACCACCGTCTTCGCCACCGGCCGGGGCGAGGTCGTCGCCGTCGAGGACGTCAGCTTCGATCTGGCCCAGGGCGAGGTCTTGGGCATCGTCGGCGAGTCCGGCTCCGGCAAGAGTGTGACCGCGCTCTCCATCATGGGCCTCCTGCCGCAGCCGCCGGGACGGGTGGCCAAGGGCGAGGTCTGGCTCGAATCGCGCAATCTCCTGACGCTGTCGGAAGGCGAGATGCGGCGCATCCGCGGCAACCGCATGGGCATGATCTTCCAGGAGCCGATGACCTCGCTCAATCCGGTCTTCCCGGTGGGCAACCAGATCATGGAGACCTTGCGGGTGCATCAGCGCCTGGGCGGCGTGGCGGCGCGCGCGCGGGCGGTCGAGCTCCTGGCCAAGGTCGGCATCCCGTCACCGGAACGGCGCATCGACGACTATCCCCATCAGCTCTCCGGCGGCCAACGCCAGCGCGTCATGATCGCCATGGCGCTGGCCTGCAGCCCGCAGCTCCTGATCGCCGACGAGCCTACCACTGCGCTCGACGTCACCATCCAGGCGCAGATCCTCGACCTGCTCCGTCAGCTGCAGGAAGAGTTCCGCATGGCGGTGATCATCATCACCCACAACATGGGCGTGGTCGCCGAATTCGCCCATCGCGTCATCGTCATGTATGCCGGCCGCGTGGTCGAGCAGGCGACGGTGGATGAGATCTTCGACCATCCGGCCCATCCCTACACGGAGGGGCTGCTCCACAGCATTCCCGACATGGAGAGCGATGCGAGGCGCCTGACCACCATCCCCGGCGTGATGCCGAGCCCGTTCGCCTTGCCGCCGGGTTGCCGCTTCCAGCCCCGCTGCGCCTATGCGCGACCGGTCTGCGGCACCCAGCAGCCGCCCCTGATTCAAGCCGACGACGCCCATGTCGCCGCCTGCATTAGGCTCACGGATTATCGCTTTCCGTTTCCCCAACCGGCGCTGGTGGAGGCGGGATCGTGAGCCAGGGCAGCATCGAAGCCGAGAGGATGACCGCTTCCGGCACCGGCGGCACGCTGCTGCGCGTCGAGAATCTGGTCAAGCACTTCCCGATCAAGCGCGGCTTCATCATCTCCCGGCATGTCGGCACGGTGCAGGCGGTGGATGGCGTCAGCTTCACCGTCAACCGCGGCGAGACTTTGGGACTCGTCGGCGAGTCCGGCTGCGGCAAGTCGACCACCGGGCGGCTCATCCTCCGTCTCCTGGAGGCCACATCGGGCCGCGTCGTCTATGACGGCACCGACATCTTCCGCCTCGATCAGGAAGCGATGCGCCGGTTCCGCCGCGACCTGCAGATCATCTTCCAGGATCCCTACGGCGCCCTCGACCCGCGCATGACCGTGGAAGAGATCATCGCCGAGCCGCTGGTGATCCAAGGCGCCAAGCGCGGGCCCGAGACCCGCCGCGCGGTGGAGCGCATGCTCGATGTCGTCGGGCTTGCCTCCTACCACGCCGGCCGCTATCCCCACGAGTTCTCCGGCGGCCAACGCCAGCGCATCGGCATCGCCCGCGCCCTGGCACCGCGGCCGAAATTCATCGTCTGCGACGAACCGGTCTCCGCCCTCGACGTCTCCATCCAGGCGCAGATCGTCAACCTCCTGCAGGATCTGCAGGAGGAGTTTAATCTGACTTATCTCTTCATCGCCCACGATCTGGGCGTGGTGAAGCACATCTCCGACCGGGTCGCGGTCATGTATCTCGGCAAGATCGTCGAGATCGCCGCCAAGAAGGCGCTCTACGCCACGCCGAAGCACCCCTACACCCAGGCGCTGCTCTCGGCGATCCCGGTGCCGCGGCCGCGCGCGCGGCGCCAGCGCCAGGTGCTCACCGGCGACGTGCCGAGCCCGATCAACCCGCCCGCGGGGTGCCGCTTCCACACGCGCTGTCCCTATGCCGAGGCCGTGTGCCGCGTCGAGGAGCCGCCGCTCCGAGAAGTTGCGGGCGGGCAGTTCGCCGCCTGCCATCTGGTGCCGGCGCTCTGAGGCGACCATGCCGTCCCAGCCGGCGCCGGACTTCGTCCTTGCCAATGCCTTGATGCCGGACGGCAGACGCGGCGCCATCGGCATCGCCCAAGGCCGCATCGTCGAGATCGCCGCCACACCGCGCCCGGGCGTCCCCGGCATCGACCTTGCGGGCGATCTCGTAATGCCCGGCTTCGTCGACGGGCACATGCATCTCGACAAGACGTTGGTCGGCCTCGGCTGGATGCCGCATCAGGCCAAGCCCGATCGCATGAGCCGGATCGAGACCGACAAGCGCATCTGGCCCACCCTCAACCTCTCCGTAGCCGCGCGCGCCGCCAATCTGATCGAGCTCTGCATCGCCCACGGCACCACTCAGATCCGGACCCACGTTGACGTCGACACCGAGGGCAAGCTCTCCCAGCTCCATGGCGTTCTGGAGGCGCGCGAGCGCTACCGGGATCGCGTGTCGATCGAGATCGTGGCCTTTCCCCAGAGCGGCGTCATGCGCCGGCCCGGCACCCTCGATCTCCTGGATGCCGCGGTGGCGGACGGCGCCGATCTCGTCGGCGGCATCGATCCCTTGGAGATCGATCGCGATCCGGCCGGCCAGCTCTCCGGCATCTTCGCCATCGCGGAGCGCCGGGGCATCGGCCTCGACATTCACCTGCACGAGCCGGGAGAGCTCGGCCTCTTCAACGTGCATGAGATCTGCCGGCGCACCGAGGCCTCGGGTCTCGGCGGCAAGGTCACCATCAGCCATGGCTTCTGCCTCGGCATGGTCGCCGACGCCAAGGCCGATGATGCGGCTTCGCGCATGGCGCGGGCCGGCGTGTCCCTGGTCACCCATGGCGGCGCTTCGGCGGCGATCCCGCCCCTCCTCAAGCTGCGCGCGGCAGGCGTGGAGGTCTTCGCCGGCAATGACGATGTCCGCGACACCTGGTCGCCCTATGGCAGCGGCGACATGCTGGAGCGGGCCATGCTGATCGGCTGGCGCTCCGACTTCCGGCGCGACGATCAGCTGGCACTCGCCTTCGATTTGGTGAGCGCAGCCGGGGCTCGGGCCCTCGGTCTCGGGCCCCATGGCATCGCCGTCGGCGCGCCGGCCGATCTCTCGGTGGCGGCGGCGTCGGGCGTGCCAGAGGCGGTGGTGGCGCATCCGCCTAGAAAATGGGTGATGAAGCGGGGACGCATCGTGGCGCGCGGCGGGAGTACCTTGGCGCGGCCTGAGGCACCGGTCGGTCTTGCCTGAGTGGACGCTAAGGTTCCTGCCGCAACGCCAGCACTGCGATTTCGACAAGACTCCCGTCCGCAAGAGTCGCGCCGATGCAGGCTCGTTGCGGCCAATGCTGCGGTTCTGGTCCTACCCAGTCGAGCCATTCCTCGTCGAACAGCGGCTTTTGGCGGAGATCCGCCAGCCAGACTGTCGCCGAGATGATGTTTCGTTTGTCGCTGCCCATCTTGAGCAGCTGGCTCTGAAGCTTCTCGAAGACCTGCCGGACTTGCACCACCAGGTCGCCAGTCTTGTCGGTCGCTGTCGTCGCCGTCCACGCGAAGGGGCCATGCGCGGAGCCAGCGCTTCTCCCCGGAGACCGCCCGGGCAGGCGCTGAATCTTCGCCGGTTTGCTGCGGCTCGGCATCCGAGTTGCTCGCTCAGGTTACGGCGAGCTCGAAGGCTTCGCCGCCGATGTAGAATTGCACCCGGTCGCTGGGGTAAGCCATGATCGAGTAGAATACCGGCTGTCCCGATCGGTCGATGCTGACGGACTCCGTCTCGATCACGTAGTCGCCCGGAGCGACCTCGAGATGCTCGATGTCTTCGCGTGTGGCTTCGCGTGCGCGCAGCCGGATGTCTTTGCGCCGATATTGCGCGATGCCGATGGAGCCCAAAGTCGCCGAGACGGAAAATCGCTCAGGTGATCCCTTCGCCGCTTTCTTGAATGCATTCTCGACGCCAGTCATCCGGCTGCTCGGGAAATAAATGCGAGCGAGAGCGACGGGCATACCATCCGCCTTGCCCAGCGTGCCGACAAACAGCACCGGCGTTGCCAGCTCCAGCTCGAGCTTAGCGGCGATTGCCTGCGTCGCGGGGAGGGTGTGCATTTCGATCATCTCTCGCCGCGGGGTCATGGAGTTCTCGGCGAGATTCTCCTCGAAGGTCTTGCGGGCCGAGATGCGGTACTCGAAGACCTTGTCGGTGACGAAAGTCCCGCGTCCATGCTCGACCCGGAGCAGGCCCTCGCTCTGCAAATGCGACAGCGCCCGCCTTATCGTCTGCCGGGCAACGCCGTAGCGGCTCGCAAGAGCGATCTCCGCGGGCAGCTTATCGCCCGCGCTGAGGACGCCTTGATCGATGTCGCGCACGATCGCGTCGCCGATGCGGCGCCAACGGCTGATTCCTTCAACTTTCACGGGTGCTTCCATCCGCTCGAGGGGTTGCTCGCCAGTGTCCAACCGCCGCGCTGCGTCATTGCCAGCTCTCGCCATGAAACTATCATGGGTTGGTCATAGTTGTCTATAAGTACGAACGTCTTGACATAGGGTCTATCAGACATCTATCGTGACGTAAAGCCGAGGGGAGGCTCGGTCATCGGCCGGGCCGCCGTCAAGCGGGAGGTGCGGGTGTCGGGACTGTCGCTCCAGCGCATCACCAAGAGCTTCGGCGCGACTGCCGTGCTCAAAGGCGTGTCGCTAGACGTGGCGCCCGGCGAGTTCCTGACTCTGCTTGGCCCGAGCGGTTGCGGAAAATCGACCTTATTGCGCGTGATCGCCGGGCTCGAGGCCCATGATTCCGGCAGCGTCTCGATCGGCGGCGCTCAGGTCGACGGCGAGCGGCCGAAGTATCGCGACGTCGCCATGGTGTTCCAGTCTTACGCGCTTTATCCGCACATGACGGTGGCCCAGAACTTGGCGCTGCCGCTGCGAATGCGGCAGCTGTCGGCCGCCCAACGCTTGCCCCTCGTCGGTCGTTGGCTGCCTGGAACGCGCGGCAGAACCGAAGCGATCGACCACGAGGTTCGGCGGACCGCCGCCGCGCTCGAAATCGGACATCTGCTCGATCGCAAGCCGGGTCAGCTCTCCGGCGGCCAGCGACAGCGGGTCGCCCTCGGCCGCGCCATGGTCCGTCACCCGGCGATCTTCCTCATGGACGAGCCACTCTCGAACCTGGACGCGAAGCTGCGGGTGGCAACACGCGCCGAGATCAAGGAATTGCATCAGCGGCTCGGCGCGACCTTCGTCTATGTGACGCATGATCAATCCGAGGCGATGACATTGTCGGATCGGGTCGCTGTCATGCTCGACGGCGAGCTTCTGCAGGTAGCGTCGCCTCGCGAGATCTACGCCGAGCCGGCCGATCGGCGCGTCGCCGAGTTCATCGGCTCGCCGAAGATCAACATGCTGACGGGCAGGGTTCGCGACCGGGATTTCGTCGATGTGGCCGGGGCGACGCTTTCGCTGCGCACCGGAGTCGCTTCCGGCGGCACGATCAGGCTCGGGATCAGACCGGAAGCGTTTCAGCTGGCCGATGGCACGACGTCGGGAACCTTGGCGACGCGGCTCCGTTTCGTGGAGCATCTCGGCTCCGATCTGTTCGTGCACCTGGACGCGCCCGGCGAAGCCGAGCCGCTCATCGCTCGCCTGGATGCCGAGAGGACTCCGGATCTGGTGCCCGGTTCCACGGTCCATCTCGAGGTTCGCCCGGGGCGCATTCTTCTATTTGACGAGGCGGGCTGCCGCATCCGGCTGGAACGGCCCAGGATCGCCGCGCTTCGGAGCTACGCCTAAGTGAGCTCCTCACCGTTCATAGCGGGATCCTCGGCCCGGGGCAGGGCCACTCGATCCGCAGCAGCCGCTCGCGCCGATGAAGCGCTGGCCGGCTATGCGTTGGCCGGTCCCGCGTTTCTCCTGCTTTTGTGCCTCTTCATACTGCCCACACTCAGCGTTCTGCTGATAGCCACAACCGACTGGAAGTTCGGCGCGCGCACGCTTTCGTTCGTGGGTCTGCGAAATTTCGCCGAGCTGTTTTCCGATCCCGTGTTTCGCATTTCGGCTGTCAATACCGTCCTGTATGTCGCCGTGGTCGTGCCAGCCACGGTCTCCTTGGGACTGACGGTCGCGCTTCTCATCGAGAGCGGCCGAAGCCTCCGCGCCTTCTATCGAGCAGTCCACTTCTTGCCCTTCATGGCCACGCTCGCGGCTATGGCGATCGCGTGGGAAATGCTGCTCCATCCCACGATTGGATTGGTCAATCAGGTGTTCACCCTGCTTGGTCTACCGGCGGCGAATTGGCTCAGAAACGCCAACACCGCCTTGCCTGTCTTGGCGGTAATCGGCGTTTGGCAGGACCTCGGCTTTGCGATGGTGCTGTTTCTCGCCGGTCTCAAGGCGATCCCGCAGGAGCTCTATGA
Organism: Pseudomonadota bacterium; assembly: GCA_016195085.1. Lineage (NCBI taxonomy): Bacteria > Pseudomonadati > Pseudomonadota > Pseudomonadota bacterium. The sequence goes on from JACQAG010000080.1 coordinate 15,917, forward strand.
CGCCGCCGATGTCGATGGGGCCGACCGCATGCTCGACCGCCTGCGAACCGTAACGCTGCCGCTCCTCGGTCCGGTGACGATGTTCGTCGTGATCGTGATGACGCTGAAGGAGCTAAGAGTGTTCGATACCGTGAAGATCCTCACAGAAGGCGGCCCCGCCAAGGCATCGGAGGTTCTGCTCTACACTCTATATGTCGAGAGCTTCGAGTATATGCGGACCGGATACGGCGCAGCGATAACGGTGCTGTTTCTGGCTGTGGTCGTCGGGTTGACGCTGCTGCAGGCGAAGGTCATGGACAAGCGAGTCCATTACTCATGATTGGGCCTGCTTTGCATAGCAGGGTCCGTGGCTTGCTGAGGCACGCGATCCTCTCCACGACCGCGGCCGCCTCGCTCGTTCCTTTCGTCTGGATGATCAGCCTCTCGCTGAAGCCCCGCAACGAGATCTTTCAGTCGACTATCTCCCTGCTTCCCGCCCATTGGCACGCCTGGGAAAACTATGCGCGCGCGCTCACGGCGGCGGCGCTTCCTCGCTACTTGCTGAATGGCGCGGTGGTGTGCGCCGCCATCTTGACGTTGCAGATCCTGGTCTGCGCACCGGCTGCCTACGCGCTCGCCAAGCTCAGGTTCAAGGGCCGCGAGGCGCTGTTTGGATTGGTGCTCGTCGGCTTGCTAATTCCCCAGCAGGTGCTCGCTTTGCCGCTCTTCATCCTCGCCTATCAGGCGGGAATCCTGAACAGCTACGCGGCCTTGATCTTTCCCTTCGTGGTGTCGCCGTTCGGTATCTTTCTGTTCCGGCAATTCTTCAAGACTATCCCTGATGACATCGTGCATGCGGCGCGGCTCGACGGGCTGTCGGAGCTCAGCATCGTCTGGCGGATCATGGTTCCGATGGCGCTTCCGGCCCTCATCGCGTTCTCGATCTTCTCCGTCGTCAGCCACTGGAACGATCTGTTCTGGCCATTGATCGCCGTACAGTCGGAAGCGCTGATGCCGCCGACGCTCGGCGTGGTGACCTTCAAGAACGCGGAAATGGGTCACGACTATGGCCCATTGATGGCGGGCGCGACGCTGGTCATCGCGCCGCTGATCATCGCCTTTCTGTTTGCGCAACGATGGTTCATCGAAGGCCTGATGGTGGGCAGCGTGAAATAGCGGCGTGTGGCCGGAATCGGGAGTGTGAAATGGAAAGCTCTATGCGTCTCGATCTGCGGCCTGCGACCCCGCATATCGGGGCCGATGTCGAGGGCCTCGATCTCGGCAAGCTTGCAGACGATCAGAGTGCCGAGACCCTCGATACCCTTCGGCGTGCGCTCGACCGGCATATCGTGCTGCGGTTTCGCGGCCAATCGCTCTCGCCGCAGCAAATGGAACGATTGGGCGGGTATTTTGGCCCGCTCTTGAGCCTAAAGCGACCGGAGAACAAGACCGCCGATCACATCCGTGGCGTCGAGTTCCTGAAGATCATTTCCAATGCGCGCACCGCCGATGGCCGCCCGTTGGGCGACGGCAGTCCCAATGCTCAGGATTGGCACAGCGACGGGGCGATGAAGCCGCGTCCGGCCACCTATACCTACTTCTACGCGCGCAAGGTGCCGCGAATTCCGCCACGAACCTATTGGATGAACGCATATCTGATCTACACGTCGCTGCCGGACAATGTGAAGGCACGGATCGCGGGGCTGAGCGTGATCCATCATCATTTCACTGCCGGCAACGAGTTTCCGCTCCCGCAGTCGCTGCCGCTGGAGGTACGCCAGAGTGGACCGCGGCACCCGCTCGTCCGCGTACATCCGTCGACCGGGCGGCCCAGCCTCTATCTCCCGCATCGCTCCGACGCGCTCATCATCGGCATGAACTCCGGCGAGAGCGCCGAGCTTATCAGTTATCTCAGGGATTTTGCGCGGCTCGCCCCGTTCTGGTGGGCGGCGGCCATGGAGGTGGACGACGTGGTCATCTGGGACAACCGGCCCGCCCTCCACCGGCGCGATGGCTGGGATCCGTCGGAGGAGCGAGTGCTCTGGCACCTCGCTAACGAAGGCGAGGCACCAATCCCATACAGCGCAAATTCTGGCGCCTCAAAAGCGACAAAGGTGCAGATGGCATCGTGATGCAAAGCGCGGCGCGGGTACGAAAGAAGGCCCGGCCGTCGAAAGATCGGCAATCAATTTACGACAGGAGGTTTCAAATGAGAGCATTTCGGGCAGCGCTCGCCGGGATTCTCGGTCTTCTGGGAACCGACCCAGCGGCCAGCGCTCAGACCATGGTCGACATCAGGGCCAGCTCCTATATCAAGCCCGTCTATGAGCAGCTGGTCACGGAGTTCAATCAAAGCGCCAAAGGCATCGCCGCCAAGTTCACTGTGACGGCGCGCGATGAGGAGGAGGCGGTACAGCAGCTCCTCCGCAGCGGCCTTGTCGGCAGCGATGTTCCGGACGTGCTCTATATCAGCGGAACCTTCGTCCGTCTGCTCGCGGATCGCGGCCTCGCGGTGGACCTGGATCCTCTCATCAAGTCCGACCCAAATTGGAGCAAGCAGGGATTCACGGAAGCCGTAGCCGCGGCGGGACGCGTCAACGGCCGCACTTACGGGCTGGCATTCGGCCTTTCGATGCCCGTAGTCCTTTTCAACTCGGAGCTTGTGCGCAAGGCGGGCGGCGATCCCGGCAAGCTGCCGGGCGAGTGGTCCGGAATTCTGAGTCTGGCCAAGAAGATCGACGCGCTCGGCTCGAGCAATGTCGGTGGGTTTCTCGAGCATGACAATGGCGGCTCCTTCAGCCTGCTCTTTCTGCTCGAAAGTCATGGCGGGCAGATGTTGAGCGCCGACGAGAAGAAAGTGACGCTCAAGACCCCGCAGGGTTTGAAGGCACTCGAGGTGCTGCGCGGCTTTGGCGAATCGGGCCAGGCGCGGGCCAGCATGACGCGCGATCAAGCGCGCCAGGCCTTCGGCGCCGGCAATCTCGGCGTGTTCGTGACCATGAGCAGCACCATTCCCGCCCATGAGCAGGCATCGGCCGGCCATTTCGAGGTGCTCTCGGTCCCGTTTCCGATCGCGGCGGCGGAAGGTAAGTTGCCTGCTGCGGGCCCGATCGGCGTCATGCTGACCCATGATCCAGCCAAGCAGAAGGCGGCGTTCGAGCTGATGAAGTTCGCATCGGGACCGCGCGGCCAGACGATCCTAGCCACCGGCAGCGGCTACGCGCCGGTCAACGAGATTGCGATCAAGGACGCATCGATGCTCGGCGAAGTCTTGTCGAAGCGAAAGAATGCCCACTCCTATATCGCTCGCCTGAACGTCGCCACCAGCTGGTATGCGCCGCCCGGTGACAACGCCATCAAGATCTCGAGGGTGGTCAAGGATGACCTCGAGCAGGTGGTCACGCTCCGCATGACGCCGGAGCAAGCTCTCGATGCCATGACCAGCGAAATCCAGCCGCTGCTTCCCAAGCAGTAGGCTTCCCGGCCGTCTGTGCCGAGCAAAACAAGGCCGGAGAGGGTCTGCGGTCAATGACCCCAGGTGCCGAGACCGCACCCCTCTTGCCGGGCGAGAGGCTGATCCGCTCGGCCGGATTCCCGGCGCTCGCCTATTTCCGCGCCGGCCGCCGCGATAGGCCCCTCATCGTCTTTTTGCCGGGCGCGGGGTTCCTCGCCAGGGTGGCCTATGGGCACCCCGGGGGGGTAAAGCCTGACTTTCTCGATCATTGGCTCGCGCTTCGAGGATATCCTCTGCTGGCGCTTTCCTACCCGACCGACCATCCTACCTTCGATCGGCTCTATCCGGCCATGACCGTTCGCGATTGGGGCGAGAGCGCCGCGCACACAACCGCAACCCAGCTGCAAGCAGCAGGAATCGAGCCGCAGCGTCCGATCATCCTCTTGGCCTGGAGCATGGCAGGGCGCGTCGTCAGGGCTTACAACGTCGCCACCACGCGTCTCGGTCTTAATCTCGAGTGCTGCGTATCGCTGGCCGCAAGTGCTCCGATTCCCGGCATGATTCCCCGATCGCCGGATGGGGAGCCTCTCACCGCGGCCGGTCTGTGGGAGGTTGGCGCTCCGCTACCCAGGGGGCGTGGACGACGGGGAGCTTGGTTGGCGGAGCTGGCAGCGATCGCGAAGGCGAATGGGCGGGAGGTCATCTCGGAAGTGGTGTGCCGGGATTTCTACTGGGCCAATACGCCGATCCAGCTCCGCGGCGAGTCGCAGCGCATCGGCGCCGATAGCCGGATGGTCGACGACTTGGCCGGCGCTCTGGCCGATCTCGGAACCCTTAGCTTTGGCGACTTCCCCGTGACGGCGGCAATCGTTCCAAAGCACCCGATCGACGCCAGACACGCTCTGACCGATAGTGCAACATGGGCGTTTTTCAATGCCCATAAGATCTTTCAGACGTGGCTCACGTCGTCCGGCGGCGACCCGGCTTCGCTTTCGGCACCGGCATGGCAAGAGTTGAGAACGCTCATGCTGGACTTGCCGAACCGATTGACGCGCTCGATCGATGGCGGGCATTTCTTTTTCATCGGTGAAATCGGGGCTCGGCAGACCGTTGAGCACATTGCCGATCTCGCGGGCGAAGCAAGGTCGATCCGCCGGGAGCTGTCCGAACTGACCAACCATGGCCGATGATGATTGGCTTCAGCAATTCGTGCCTATCGGGAGAAATCGACGCATGAGCAAGGCGAAGCGGCTCCGCGCCGCCATGGCTGAGGCCGGCTTGGTCCATATCATGGCGGCGCACAGCCCGCTCTCGGCCGCTTTGGCCGAGGAAGCGGGCTTCGACGGGCTTTGGGCGTCGGGCTTCGAACTCTCGGCGCTCTACGGGCTCCCCGATGTGAGCCTTGTCACCATGACCCAACACCTGGAGATGACGCGCGCCATGGCGGAGCGCTCGCAGCTCCCCATCGTCGCCGACATCGACACCGGCTTCGGCAACGCACTCAACGTGATCCATGCGATCGAGCGCTATGAGCAGGCCGGCGCCGCCGCGGTGGTGATCGAGGACAAGAGCTTTCCCAAGGTGACGAGCCTGGTGGCCGGCGGCCGCCAGGAACTGGTGCGCTCGCAAGAGTTTCAGGGCAAGATCGAAGCCGCGATCGCCACCCGCAAGGATCCGGACTTCCTAGTGATCGCCCGCACCGAGGCCCTAATCGCCGGGCTCGGCGAGAAGGAAGCGCTCATCCGCGCCCACGCCTATGCCGAAGCCGGCGCCGACATGATCTTCGTTCATTCCAAGCAGAAGACACCGGACGAGGTCGAAAGTTTCGCCCGAGCCTGGTCCGGCCGATTGCCGCTGGTGCTGGTTCCGACCGCCTATCCCGATCTCGACGCCGCGCGCATTCGGGCTTTGGGCAAGGTCAAGATGGTCATCTATGGCAACCACGCGATCCGCGCCGCGGTGACTGCGATGCAGAGCGTCTTCCGCCGCATCCGTGAGGATGGCGGCATCAAGAACGTGCACAAGGACATCGTCTCGGTCGAGGAGATCTTCCGCTTGCAGGGCATGGACCGGGTGAAGGCGAACGAGGCGCGATTCCTCAAATAGACTGCGGCGAAGGGTCGGATCGGCGCCCGGGCGCAACTCCCCGTGTCGGCTCGGAAAATATCGCTATAGAATGGCCGAGGGAGTTCGGCCGAGGAGCAGATGCATGTGCGGCATTGTAGGTCTTTTCCTCAAGAACCCGGCCTTGGCGCCCTCTCTCGGCGATCGCCTGTCGGCGATGCTGATCGAGATGAGCGACCGCGGACCGGACAGCGCCGGCGTCGCGTTCTATCGCGAGCCGGCACCTCCAGGTGCCGTCAAGCTCGTGCTGTTCCACCCTGATCCGGGCTTTTCCTGGCTCGAGCTGGCCGAGCGCCTGGCCGCCGAGCTTGCCACCGAAGCCGAGCTCGATGTGCGCGCGAGCCACGCGCGCACGGTCATCGCAGCCCCTTACGAGGCCATCGCCGCGTGGCTCGCCCTGACATATCCCGATGTCAGGATCATGAGCGCCGGCGGGGCCATCGAGATCTACAAGGAGATGGGCCTGCCCGAGGACGTGGTCGAGCGCTTCCAGCTCCGCGGCATCGCCGGCAGCCACGCCTTGGGCCATACCCGCATGGCGACCGAGAGTGCGGTTACCACCGAGCACTCCCATCCGTTTTCGACCGGGCTCGATCTTTGCCTGGTGCACAACGGCTCGCTCTCCAACCACAACCGCTTGCGGCGCACGCTCTCGCGCCACGGTATCCGCTTCCAGACCGACAACGACACCGAGGTGGCCGCGGGCTATCTCACCTGGCGCATGCTCGAAGGCGCCACCTTGGCCGAAGCCCTCGAAGCCTCGCTCGCGGATCTCGACGGCTTCTACACCTTCGCCGTCGGCACCAGCAACGGCTTCGCCGTGCTGCGAGACCCCATCGCCTGCAAGCCCGCGATCCTGGCCGAGACCGACGACTGGGTGGCGATGGCATCGGAATACCGGGCGATCTCGGTCTTGCCCGGCGCCGAGTCCGCCCGCATCTGGGAACCGGCGCCGGGCAAGGTCTATAGCTGGGGCCGAGCCTAGCCGTCCGCCATGCAGATTGATCTCGATCAGGTGTCGATCCGCGAGCTGAACCAGCGCTTGCACGGGCTCTCGCCGGAAACAAATTGGCGGGAGGTCCGCATCGTCAATCCGAAGGGACGCCATGCGCTGGCGGTCGGCTTGACCCTGCCGATCGAGGTCACCGTCGAGGGCCATGTCGGCTATTACTGCGCCGGCATGAACAAGGAGGCCGCGGTCACCATCGCCGGCCATGCCGGGCCCGGGGTGGCGGAGAACATCATGTCCGGCGTGGTCAGGGTCGAAGGCAATGCCTCGCAATACGCCGCCGCGTCCGGCCGCGGCGGGCTGGTGGTGATCGAAGGCGATGCCAGCGCCCGCTGCGGCATCTCGATGAAGGGTGTCGACATCGTCGTCGGCGGCTCGGTGGGCCATCTCTCGGCCTTCATGGCCCAGCGCGGCCATCTCGTGGTTTGCGGCGATGCCGGCGCCGATCTCGGCGACTCGCTCTATGAAGCGCGCCTCTATGTGCAGGGGCGGGTCGAGAGCCTGGGCGCCGACTGCATCGAGAAGGAGCAGACGGCGGCGCATCAAGAGGGCTTGGCGGCACTCTTGGAGCGCGCCCGCATCAAGGCCGATCCACGGGCGTTCCGGCGCTACGGCTCGGCCAGGCGGCTCTATCACTTTCACACCGACCACGCCCATGCCTATTGACGTCCATGCCTATTGACGACAGCAGCAAGCCCGAGCCGGTGCTAAAGCCGGTCTTGCGCGAATCCGCGAGCTTCCCGCGCCAGGTCCTGGCCGAGATCCACCGGGCGGCGGCGGAGGGGGTCTACGCGATCCGCGGCTTCGGCGCCAAAAGGCGCGTGCCGAATTTCGACGATCTCGTGCTGCTCGGCGCCTCGGTCTCCCGCTATCCCTTGGAAGGCTACCGGGAGCGTTGCGCCACGGAGGTCGTCATCGGCACTCGCTTCGCCAAGAAGCCGATCACCCTCAAGATCCCGATCACCATCGCCGGCATGAGCTTTGGTGCCTTGGGCTCCCACGCCAAGGAGGCGCTGGGGCGCGCCGCGACCCAGCTCGGCACCAGCACCACCACCGGCGATGGCGGCATGACCGAGGAGGAGCGTCTTGCCTCGAAGACGCTCGTCTACCAGGTGCTGCCGTCCCGCTACGGCCTCAATCCCGACGATCTCCGGCGCGCCGATGCGATCGAGGTGGTGGTGGGCCAGGGGGCGAAACCCGGCGGCGGCGGCATGCTGCTCGGCCAGAAGATCACCGAGCGCGTCGCCGGCATGCGCGATCTGCCCGTCGGCATCGACCAGCGGAGTGCCTCCCGCCACCCCGATTGGACCGGCCCCGACGATCTCACCATCAAAATCCAGGAGCTGCGCGAGGTAACCGACTGGGAGAAGCCGATCTACGTCAAGGTCGGCGCCACCAGGGTCGCCTATGACGTGGCGCTCGCGGTCAAGGCCGGTGCGGACGCGGTCGTCGTCGACGGCATGCAGGGCGGCACGGCGGCGACCCAGGATGTGTTCATCGAGCATGTCGGCATCCCGACCTTGGCCGCGGTGCGCCTTGCCGCCGATGCCTTGGTCGAGCTCGATCAGCACCGCAAGGTGCAGCTCATCGTCTCCGGTGGCATCCGCAGCGGCGCCGATGTGGCGAAGGCGCTGGCGCTCGGCGCCGATGCGGTCTCCATCGGTGTCGCGGCCTTGGTGGCACTCGGCTGCAACCGCGAGGCCTATGTCGAGGACTACCAGAAGCTCGGCACCATGCCCGGCTTTTGCCACCACTGCCACACCGGCCGCTGTCCGGTCGGCATCACCACGCAGCTCCCTGAGCTGGAGGCCCGCCTCGATCCGGAATTGGGCGCCCGCCATGTCCGCAACTACATCTCGACCTTGGTCCTGGAGCTGCAAACCTTGGCGCGTGCCTGCGGCAAGAGCCATGTGCTCAATCTCGAGCCCGAGGATCTGGCCGCCCTCACCATCGAGGCCGCCGCCATGGCCCGCGTGCCGCTCGCCGGCACCAACTGGATTCCAGGGGTGAGTGGCGGCTAAACAAGCACGGTGCGGGATGCCCCCTCCCTCACCCTCCCCCACCCATGGGTGGGGGAGGGACGGGGTGGGGGCGCAGCCAAGTGAACGGGGGACAGGGATGAGCATCGATCTGGCGAAGGTGGCGCGGGACAAGCGCATCGAGTATTTCCTCATCAGCTTCGTCGACATGGCGGGCACGTCGCGGGCCAAGCTGGTGCCGGCCTCGGCCATCGCGATCATGCAGAAGAACGGCGCCGGCTTTGCCGGCTTCGCCACCCATCTCGACATGACGCCGGCCGATCCTGACATGTTCGCCATGCCGGACGCCGAGAGCCTGGTGCAGCTCCCCTGGAAGCCCGAGCTCGGCTGGCTTGCCGCCGATCTCTGGATGGAGGGAAAGCCGATCCTGACCACGCCGCGCCTGGTCTTGAAGCGTCTCATCGCACAAGCCCTGAAGGCGGGCTACCGGCAGAAATCCGGCGTCGAATGCGAGTTCATGCTGATCCAACGCGATCAGATGGCGGTCTCCGATCCCTTCGATGCAGCGAAGAAGCCCTGCTACGACCAGCAGGCTTTGATGCGCCGCTATGACGTGATCCGCGCCATCTGCGACGGCATGCAGCGTCTGGGCTGGGGGCCCTACCAGAACGATCACGAGGACGCCAACGGCCAGTTCGAGATGAACTGGGAATACGCCGACGCCCTGGTGACCGCCGATCGCCACACCTTCTTCAAGTTCATGGTGAAGTCGATCGCCGAGCAGCAGGGTCTGCGCGCCACCTTCATGCCGAAGCCGTTCATGAGCCTCACCGGCAATGGCTGCCATGTGCACATGTCGCTGTGGAACCCCACGGCCAAGCGCAACCTGTTCGAGGATCCCAAGGGCGAGCTCGGCCTCGCGGCCCTGGCCTACAAGGCGATCGGCGGTCTCGTCGCCAATGCCGAGCCGCTCGCGGCCCTCTTCAATCCGACGGTGAACAGCTATAAGCGCATCAACGCGCCGGTGACGCTTTCGGGTGCCACGTGGTCGCCCAACACCGTCACCTACTCCGGCAACAACCGCACCCACATGATCCGCATCCCCGAGCCCGGGCGCTTCGAGCTGCGCCTGCCCGACGGTGCCGCCAATCCCTATCTCTTGCAGGCGGGCGTGCTCGCCGCCGCGCTCGACGGCATCGGCCAGAACCGCGACCCCGGCAAGCGCCTCGACGTCAACATGTACGAGGAAGGCCACCGCATCAAAGGCGCGAAGCGCCTGCCGCTCAATCTCCTCGATGCGGTGCGCGTGTTCGAGAAGAGTCAATTCGCCCGCCAGGCCTTCGGCGATGCCTTCGTCGAGTCCTACGCCAAGCTGAAGCACCAGGACTGGAAGAGCTATATGGCGGCGCTGTCGCCCTGGGAGCTGCAGCAGACCGTGGATTGCTGAGGGGGAAGGTCGAGGGTGCGGGTCGTGTGGTGGGCAGAAGCGCATGAAGTCGCAGCATCCGACCTAGAGCAGCTCCGGTCAGATGGAATCGCTTTGCGATTTCATCTGGCCGGATAAAGCTGCTCTACTCTTTGAATGATAGGGCAATTTCATCCACCGGCATCGAACCGGATGGTTCGATGCCGGTGGATATTGCCCTAGGCACCGCTTATTTCCCGATCGCTCATCTCCGTCGAAGGCGGGGCCAGGAACGACGCCGGCTGCGCTATCTAAGTCCGTTTTCTTAAGGAGGAGTTGAACGGCGAAGGCTTTGCGATCCTTGCGTGGAGCCGTCCTTAGGCAACCAATCGCTTGTTCCGCCTGGGCAACGGCCGCTAACGCGACAGCACGGGTCACCCGATGACTCGGATCATAGTCAGCGTCATGCCGCGCTTGTTGCAAACTCACAAACGCGTCGGCGCACGAGCATATGTCCGGCGGGAAACCCAGCCCGCGAACTTGTCCGCAGGCATTTTTCGCGAACCCATGCTCAAGTGCCCGGTAGGTTTGCGCCCATGCTTTGTCCGGCCTGTCTTGACCGACACCAAGGAGCAAATCAGCGGCGTCCCGGGCCATGGCATGGAATACCGCGTAGTATGCGGTGCTCACGGCTCGCTTGAGGTCCGCTTGCTTCGGCTTCTTCTTGGTGCTTGCGTTCGCTAAGCGCTTCGCCGTGGCAATGAGATCATCATCCACGCAACGCCACCACCTTCTGGCGGCTCGAGAAGTGATGACGAATGTAGGGGAATCGCATCTCCCCAAGGTCCCATAGCCGATTTCGGAGCTTGGTCACCAAACCGGCGACAACTCTGGGATCTATGGCCCTGCCAGCCGAGCGATACTCGGCATCGATCGCTAGAGTTGGATCGCCATCGTGATCTTCAGCGGCGGTTACCTTTACCGACTTGAGACCAAACGGCTCCATCTCCTGCCGGACGATCGTTTCGATGGCAGCGATCACATCTTCACGGACGACCTGCGCGATCATCATGGCACTCTAACAGTCAGTCTCTTACCGAACTAGCGATGCTAACCGCTCCAACATGTCTCCATACGCTTGGACGCGATGCCTATTCTTCGCCGAGCGGCTCGATAGCGCTTGGGAGCTGGAGCAGACCTTGGATCGCTGAGATCGGCTTTCGCGCGGCTTTCTTTTGGTAAACGCCTGATAAGGCTCGCAGAATTGAGGCGTAGCCGGCGCGGTGCCGGTTCGCCCGTTGCCTCGCTGGGGCGGCCTGCGTACAGTCCGGCTAGAACAAATGCCGCCAAAATCCCATCCATCCGACGGCGAATGAAGGAACCCCGGCCATGCGCATCAACCGCTTCGCCTTGCTCGCGCTCCCGTTCGTCGCCCTGGCGCTGCCGGCCTTGGCGCAGACGCCGGCGCCGCCGGGGGCCACGGTGTATTTCATCGAGCCTGCGGACGGGGCCTCGGTGAAGAGCCCGGTCACGGTCAAGTTCGGCTTGAAGGGCATCGGCGTGGCGCCGGCCCTGGTGGAATGGCCCAACACCGGCCACCACCACCTCCTGGTCGACCACGACGCCGCACCCCCGGGCAAGCCCATTCCAAACGATGCGACCTCCGTGCATTTCGGCGGCGGCCAGACCGAGGCGGCGGTGACCTTGACACCGGGCACCCACACGCTCCTCCTCGAGCTCGGCGACCACCAGCACATTCCCCACAACCCGCCGGTCGTCTCCCAGAAGATCACCGTCACCGTGACGCCATAGCATCGGCGAGAGCGCCATGACGGCTGCCAGCGAAGAGACGGTGCGGCGCGCGACGGAGGCCGGCGGCGAGGCGCCGGCGGTGCTCAGCGGCCGGGCTTGGCTCGACCGCTTCCATTGGACCATCGGCCGCCGGCTGATTCTCGCCATGCTGGTCACCGTCACCTTGGGCGTGATCGCGCTGACCGCCGGCCTGGTCTCGGCCGAGCGGGAGCGGGCGCTGGCGCAGGCAGCAGAGGACTCCCGCCTCTTCCACAAGCTGATGGCAACCGAAGGGGCGGCGGCCCTGCACTTCCGCGAGCTGCCGGCGATCGAGCGCCGTCTCGCCACCTTCGTGCAGGCCTTTAGCGACACGCTGCTTCGGCTCGAGTCCTTCGATCCGGAGATGAAGCCGCTCTACACCTTCACCGCCCCCGGCGGTGCTGCGATCGATCTCAAGACCGGACTCGACGCCGAGAAGGCGCGCATGGATACAGGCAAGATTGCCGTGGTCAGGGCCGGGAATCTGGTCGAGATCGGCAGCCGTGCCGTGCTCGGCGGCGAGACGGTGGGCTATCTCATGACCGGCTGGTCCTTGGCCGGTGTCGCCCAGGCGCACGACCAGGCGGTGCGCGAGCAGTCCTACACCTTGAGCGCGGTCATCGCCGGCGTGGTGCTGCTGGCGGTCATCGCCACGCTTGCCTGGATGGCGCGGCGCTACGTCTCCCGGCCGATCCGCAGCATGACAAGCGTCATGAACGAGCTCGCCGCCGGCAACCTCGCGGTCGAGGTGCCCTCCACCGGCGAGCGCGACGAGATCGGCGACATCGCGCGGGCGACGTCGGTGTTCCACAAAAACGCCATCCGCACCCAGGCCTTGGTCGAGCAGGTGACCCAGAGCGCCCGCCAGGTCGCCGGAGCTGCGAGCCAGGCCAGTTCCGCGGTGGGCCAGGTCTCCGATGGCTCCCAGACCCAGCTCGACGCGCTTCGCCAGGCCGCGGCGGCACTCAGCCAAAGCGCCCAGGCGATCTCCACCGTGGCCCAAGGCACGGTGGAGGCGAGCCAGAAGGTGAGGAACGCCGCCGATCTGGTGACCGGCAGCAACGAGCTCGTCGAGGAGATGGTGACCGGGGTCGGCGAGATCGCCAAGTCGAGCGCCCAGATCGGCAAGATCACCGATGCCATCGGTCGCATCGCCAGCCAGACCAACATGCTGGCCTTGAATGCCGCGATCGAGGCGGCGCGCGCCGGCGAGCATGGCCGCGGCTTCGCGGTGGTGGCCGAGGAGGTGCGGAAGCTCGCGGAAAATTCCGGCACGCTCGCCCAGGAGATCGCCGAGCTGACGCAGATGGCGACCAAGCAAGCCGAAGCCGGCGTGAGCTTGGCCGAGAACGTCAAGGCGGGCATGGCCAAGATCGCCGAGGCGGTGCGTACCAGCGACGCCCTCATCGGCTCGATCGCGACCGCCATGGAACAGCAGCAGCTCACCATCGGCGGCATCGACGCCAATGTCCGCGAGCTGACCCGCATCGGCCAGTCGAATGCCACCGCCGCCGAGGAGATCACCGCCACCATGCTCGAGCTCTCCAAGCTCGCCGAGCGCACCAGGCTGCAGGCCGACCAATTCACCGGGGCGAAGGCGACGTAGCGCCGGCATCGGGGATGCGTGGATGATGCCCCCACCCCGACCCTCCCCCAGCCAAGCTGGGGGAGGGGGCAAGAGATGCACCTTCAGACTCCCTCCCCCATGCGTAGTGTGGGGGAGGGTTGGGGTGGGGGCATCAGATCGTCGGTCCCAGCGCCGGCGCGGAAAAGGAGCCCGATAGGGCATGCTCGAGACGATCGAGGAGACCTTGCGCCAATTGCGGGTGGCGATGGAAAGCCATCGCCGCAGCCTCGCCGCCGAGGGTGCGCCGCTTCCGCCCGGCCCCTCGCCGGTGCCGTCCGGACGGCTGGCGGAGGTCTATGCCGAGATCGAGCGCACCGCCGGCGTGCATGTCTCGGCAACCGTAGCGGTCAAGCTCGAGAAGCTGTTCGTTGCGTCCGACACGGCGGCGCTTGCCGAATGGGTCCGGCGCATCCGCCGGCCTGGACCGATGCATCCCGATCTGCAGCTCCTGATCGAGAGCCTTACCACGCACGAGACTTTTCTCTTTCGCGACAAGGGCCAGCTCGAGCTGTTGCGGACCGACATCTTGCCGGCGCTGATCGCAAGGGCGCGGACGACCGGCGAGCGGCGTCTCCGGCTCTGGTCGGCGGGCTGCTCCAGCGGCGAGGAGGCCTACTCGCTGGCCGTGGTCGTGCTCGCTGCCCTCGCCGATGCCGGGGAGGCGATCGCCGCCAATGGGCGGGTGACGCCGCTGCCGGACTGGCGGATCGAGGTGTTGGGCACCGACATTTCCGGTCGCGCCATCGATGCCGCTACCGCCGGCGTCTACGGCACCACCGGTCTTTCCTCGTTTCGCGCGGTTCCGCCCGAGCTGCTGCACTACTTTCCGCCGGGCGAGGCCGACGCCACGCGGCGCGTCTGCGCGGAGCTCCGGCGCATCGTCCGCTTCCAGCGCCTCAACCTCATGGACATCGCGCCGCCGCTGGTGGAATGCGATGTCGTCGCCTGCCGCAACGTCCTCATCTATCTGACGGACGCGGCCACGCGGCATGTGCACGAGCTGGTGCATCGCGCCCTCATGCCGGGCGGCGCGCTCCTGCTGGGGCCGGCGGACTCGCTCCTGGAGCCGGCGCGCTACCGCTCCCATGCGACCAATCGCGGCGTCATCCATTGCCGGCTGGGCTCGCCATGACCGGGGCCGGGCAATCCTCGGTCCTGTTCGAGGTGGGCGGGCGCATCTATGCGGTTGCCTCCGAGCGCGTGCACGGCATCGTCGAGCCGCCGGTGGTCGCGGCCGTTCCCTTCGCGCCCGCCCATGTCGAGGGTGTGGTCGCCATTGGCGGCACTATTCTGCCCTTGGTCGATCTCGCCTCTTGGGCGGGCGCCGCCGCGCTTCGCTCCGGAAGCGGCTGGACCACGAGCCAGGTCGTGGTCCTCGACAGCCTCGCGGGTCAGGTGGCGGTCAGGGTCACCCGGGTGGTGGCCTTCGTTCCGGAGAGCAGCTTGGGCGACCCGGCGGCACCCGCTTGGAGCGGCCGGCCGGTCATGCGCTTCGGCTACGATGCGATCGATCTCGGCCGTCGGGAGCTGCTCGAAGACGACGGGCTGCCGGACGCGGTCGGCGAAACGGCCGAGGCGGAGGCGCCGGCGGAGCGGCTGACCGAGCCCTTCGTGGTGGTCGGCGTCGGTCATGAGCGCTACGCGCTGCCGATCGGGTCGGTGCGCGAGATTGCGCCCCTTCTGGGATATGCCGGGGGGGAACTCTTTGGCATGCCGGGCGCGCCCATGCCGGTGCTGGGTCTGACCTATCTCCGGGGGGCGCCGCTGGCGGTCTTGTCGCTGGCCGTCCATCTCGGTCGTCCGGCGCGGAACGACGGCGTGCTGATCGTGCTTCTCAGAGAGAATGGCAAGTTCGCGCTGCTGGCCGACCAGGTGCTTGGCGTGCGCCGGTTCGTCGAGAGCCGGGTCCGCGCCGAGGGCTATCTCGATGACGATGATACCGTGGTGCTGCCGCTCGACGCCGCGACGCTCATCCCCGATTCCGTGCCGTGGCGCTTCCAGAGCGGCAGCGAAGCCGCCGCAATGCCGGCCGCGCAAGCGACGCCGATGCGCCAGCTCGTCACCTTCGAGGCAGCGGGCGAGACCTGCGCGCTCCCGGTCGAGGAGGTCGAGCGGGCGGTCGAGTATCGCCTACCGACGCGCGTGCCGCGGACCGGAGCGGGCATCGCCGAGGCGATCGAGGTCGGCGGCGCGGTGGTGCCGATCATCGATCTTCGGGCACAGCTCCGGCCGACCCGGGAGGCGGGGGCGCCCGGCGCCTGCCTGGTGACCCGCATCGGCAAGAACGGCTACGCGCTCGCCATCGACCGGTTGGATCGCTTGGCCTCGGTGCCTTTGGCTGCGATCGAGACCATCATCGGCGATGACGGGCCGATCACCGGGCTGGGCCGGCTCGCCGGACGGCCATTCTGGATGCTCTCGGCCAGGCGGCTTGTCGCCCGCGCGGGGGTCGCGCTGTGAACGCGCCCGCCTCGGCACCGGTCATCCGCGCGCTCATCGTCGACGATTCCAGCTTCATGCGCATCGCCTTGCGCAAGATCATCGAGGCCGACGGCGACATTCGCGTCGTCGGCGAGGCGCGCAACGGCCTGGAGGCAATCAGGCTCGCCCAGGAGCTGCACCCCGACGTGGTCACCATGGATATCATGATGCCGGAGATGGACGGGATCGAAGCCACCAAGCGCATCGTCAGCGACGTGGTGCCGCCGCCGCGCATCATCATGGTCAGCTCTTGCACCCAGGAAGGTGCGGAAGCCACCTTGAAGGCGCTGCATTCCGGCGCGGTGGATTTTCTTTCGAAGTCCTCCGCCTTCGCCGCTACCGATTTGGGCTTCCTCGACACCGAACTGCGCGATCGGCTGCGCCAATGGCGGCCGGCGCCGTCCGCATCGTCGTCTCCCGCCCGCTTCGAGCAACTAGCCGGAGCCGCGCGCACTGTGAAGGGTGGTGCCGTCGACCTGGTGGTGATCGTCGCCTCGACGGGTGGACCCCTAGCGCTGCCGGTGCTGTTGGCGGCGATGGGGAGGATCGAACCGCCGGTGGTCATCGCCCAGCACATGCCCGTGCATTTTACCCACAGCCTGGCGAGCCACCTGGCGAAGGAGGTCGGCGTCGACGTGCGCGAAGGCAGCATGTTCACCCCGCTGCCGCCGCGCACGGTGACCATTCTGCCCGGCGGTCAGGACGGCATCGTCGCCTCCGATCGCCTGGGCGGCTTCGAGCTCCGACCCGGATCCACGACCGGCTCGGTGCATCCCTCGGGCAACCTTTTGCTGCAATCGGCGGCCCTGGTCGCGCGCCGGCCGGTGGCGGTGGTCCTGACCGGCATGGGCAATGACGGCACCGCGGGTGCCGCCGCCTTCCGTCGCCGCGGTCTGCCAGTCCTGGCGCAGACGCCGGCGAGCTGCGTGGTCGGCGGCATGCCATCTGCCGCAATCGAAGCGAAAGTCGTGAGCGAAGTCCTGAGCCTGGAGCAGATCGGCCAAAGGCTGACCGGTCTCGCCGCGCTCAGACGAACCGCCCAAGCAGCGGAAGAGTAAGCGGTGGGACTCGATCTCGAACGGCTCTGGGAGGAGTTTCAGAACGAGGCCGAGGAGCACCTCGCCACTTCCGACCGTCTCATCGATCAGGCGCTGCAGCGGGCGCTGGCGAAGGGCGAGATCGGCGAGCTGTTTCGGGCCTTCCACTCCTTGAAGGGCATGGCCCGGGTCATGGGGCTGGGCGGCCTGGAGCAGATCGCGCATTGGACCGAGAGCCTCCTGGGGCTGGTGCGCGACCGCGGCGTCGCCCTCGATGAGGAGCTGCTGCAGGGCCTCGCCGTCGCCGTCGACCAGATGGACCAGATGCTGACGGAGATCGCCCGCGCCCACGCCGACGTGTCGGCGCCGGCCGAGCTCCTGGCGGCCTTGGTTCAGTTGAACGAGAAGCGCGGGGAGGGCGGTGCGACCGCTCCCTCCGGCGCCGAACCCCCGCCGCCATCTGCGGGGGGCAACGAGATGCATGGGCTCCTGGCCGAGCTCATGCGCGAGTTCCTGCCGGGCATCGCCCAATTGGCGGCGCCCAGCATCGAGGCCGAGGCCGCTGCCGGCATCGCCGACCCGGTGGTGGCACTCACCAATGCGGCCGAGGTGCTGCAGCTTCCGGAGTTCGGCGAGATTCTGGCCGGCCTTGCCGCCTTCGCCGGTCCGATCGGGCCGGAAAGCCTGGCCGCCCGGCACGCGCTCTTGGCACGCCTCCACGCCCAGGCGATCCAGATCGGCAAATTGGCCGGCGCCGATGCGGGTGCCGATGCCTTTGCCGCGGCGCTGGCGCCGCTCATGCAGCTACAAGCGGCCGGCGAGGGCGCCACGGGCGCTGCCGAAGAGGCGGAGGCGAGCATTGCCGGCCTGGCGCTGCCGGCGGAGTTCCATCCGCTGCTGTCAGCGGAGAGCCGCCGCGATCTGGAGCGGGCCGTCGGCGACGGACAGTCGGTCTATGCGGTCGAGGTCGCCCCCGATGGCCTCGAAGGCGGCGGCGCGTTCGAGCGCTTGGCCGAAATCGGCAACCCCATCGCCCGACGCGAGGTGCCCGGCGACGGGGAAAGCCGGGTCGAGGTCTTGCTGGTATCGCCCTTGGCTGAGATCGAGATGCGGGGCTCGGTGGCGGCACTCGATCCGAACCGGCGCTGGATCAAGGCGGTTCGCCCGATCGGCGAGTCGGTGGATCGCCGCCCGACCCCGTCGGGTGCAACGGACGCGCAGGTGGCCGCCCAGGAAACGGGCAGTGCCGCCGAGCCGGGACAAGCCGGCGAATCCTTGGTGCTGCGCGTGCGCAGCGTCGTGCTCGACCGGCTGATGGCCTCGGTCGGCGATGCCCGCGTCATCGCCGGCCAGCTCTCGCAGACGCTGCTCGAGGATCGGCGGAAGGCCGATGCGCTCTCCGGGCTGCATCGCATGCGGGAAACGCTCCCCGTCGCCATCGCAGCGGAGCTTGGACGGCATCTGGAAACCTTGAGAGAGCGCGAGACCGAGCTGGCGGCACTCGACGGCAAGCTCGCCACCGCGCTCTCCCAGCTGCACGCCGACGCCCTCGATCTGCGCGTGGTGCCGGTCGAAACCGTGCTCGCCCGCCTGCCGCGGGTGGCGCGCGAGGTGGCGCAGAGCCAGGGCAAACGCGTGCATATCCGCATCGAAGGCCGCGAGGTCAGGATCGACAAGAGCGTGGTGCAGCAGCTCCTGGAGCCGCTCATGCACATGATGCGGAACGCAGTCGACCACGGCATCGAGACGCCGGCGGAGCGGGAAGCCGCCGGCAAGAAGCCGACGGCGACGATCACGCTCTCCGCCCTGCAACGGGCGAGCGAGTTCCGACTCGAGGTCGCCGATGACGGACGCGGCCTCGATGCCGACGCCATCGCCAGGAAGGCGGTCGAGCGCGGCTTGGCGACGGCCGACGCGGTCGGCCGATTGCCGCCGGAGCGCATCTACCGGTTCATTTTCGAGGCCGGGTTCTCCACCGCTAAGGCCGTCACCGAGACCTCCGGGCGCGGCGTCGGCATGGACGTGGTCTTGCACACCCTCAACCGCCTCGGCGGCAGCATCGACATCAGGTCGGAGAAGGGGGCGGGAACGACCTTCGTTCTCCGGCTGCCCTTGTCCGCCGCCGTCCTGCCCTCGCTCCTGATCGAGGCGGCGGGCCAGGCGCTTGCCATCCCGGAACGCAATATCGTCTCGGTCGAGGAGATCGTGCCCGAGCGCATCCGGCAAGCGGGCGGCAGACGGGTGCTGCTGCGGGGCAATCTCGTGCTGCCGCTCTATCCCTTGTCCGGGCTGATCGGCCTTGGGGCGCAGGCCGCCGGCGGCGGGCACGCGGTGGTGGTGGCGAGCGGACGCGCCTCCATCGCGCTTGCCGTCGACCGCTTGCTCAGGCGCCAGGAGCTGCTGCTGCGCGATCTGCATCCGGCCTTGGCCGCGCTTCCCGGCGTGGGTGGGGCGGCGCTGCTCGGCGACGGCAGTCCAGTGCTCGTGCTCGATGTCGATGTGCTCATCGAGCTCGCCCGCTCCGGCGGTGCCAGAGCGAAGGCGCGCGCGGCCGGCACCTCATGAGCATGCATCTGGAGGTGCGGGCCGGACCCTATCGTCTGCTGATTCCCGCCCTGGCCGTGATGGAGGTTTGGGCGAGTGCGGAGGTCGTCGTGCCGGGAGCCTGGCGCGGCCGGGTTCTGCCCTATGTGGATCTCCGCCAGGTGCTGGGTCAGGAGGCTCGGGCTGGGTGCCCGATGCTCATTGCCTATGGCGAGAGCCCGGAGGATCCGATGGCGGCGATCCTCGGCCTCGACGAAGTCGCCGGCATGATCGCGCTGGAGCCCGCCTCTCTCAAGCCGTTCCCGCCCGGGCTCGCCGACGCGCACGGCCTCTTTGATGCGATTGCCATGTTGCCCGGCGAGCCGCCGGGTCCGCTGCGTCTTCGCCTCGGCGTCGATCTCAGCAAAGTGGCCGGGAGCTCGACCTGGTTAGGATGACTCGATCGGCCCGCGCTCTTTGGCGCGGAGCGCCAGGGCATTGAAGTCCGGCGGCGGCAGACCGACCGCGGCATGCATCACCTCCAGGAGCTGACGGCCGCGCTTGGGCTTCAGATCGAGGCTGACCGAGCCCGAGGGCTTCGGGATCACATCGAAGGCGCCGAGCCGCTTGGCAGTGGCGGCGATCTCGGAGGCGGCCTGGGCGACCGAGGAGAGCACGATGACCTTGGCTTGGCTCAGCAGCTTGAGCCGCTCCAGGACCTCGATGCCGCTCATCTTCGGCATCTCGATGTCGAGCACCACAAGGTCGGGCTTGAGCTTGACGACGGCGAGCGTGGCGGCAAAACCGTCCGCTGCCTCGCCGACGACGTTGAAGACCTCGTCCACGGCGATGATCTGCCGCACCAGCGTCCGGATGATGCCGGAATCGTCGACGATGAGCACTTTCGTGCGCCCGTCATCCGGCTTCAGCGCGCCCATGAACGATCCCATAGCCGCCCTCGTCCTCATCCTTCGAACGGGTCAATTCAGCGGATAGCAGAAATCGTGCCCGTCGTCGTCACCGGCAACCCCGTGCATTTTAGACAATTAATATAATAATCGCTACTGTTACCAACGCCGGCCACGGCTTGGCCCCCTGTCCGCAGCATGCGGACTGAGGCAAGGTAGCCGTGCCGCGCTTCGTCGCCCGCCACAGCCATCCGATCCGCCCTTGCCCTCTCGTTCCTGGCTCGTTCTGCTCGCCGCGACGGTCTTCATCCAGGTTGCGGCCAATTTCATGACCCAGGCGGTCTGGGTGCTGGCGCCGGCGCTCACCTCCAGCGCCGCGGTGGCGCCCGAGCGGATCGGCGATCTGGCGGCGCTGGTGTCGCTGGGCTCCATCATCTTCTTCGTCTTCGGCGGCACGCTGTTGCTGCGCTTCGGCTCGATGCGCATGATCCAGGCCGGCATCCTCGTCACGGTTGCGAGCGTCGGCCTGCTCCTGTTCGGCAGCTGGCCGCTGATGCTCTTGGGCAACCTCATGATGGGCCTCGGCTACGGCCCTTCGCCTCCGGCCGGCAGCGACATACTGGCGCGGTCCGTGCCGCCGCGGCAGAAGGCGCTGGCGTTCTCGGTGCGCCAGGCGGGCGGGCCGCTCGGCGCGATGATCGCCGGTGCGACGCTTCCGGCGATCGCGCTCGCCATGGGCTGGCGCACGGCCTTGGTGGTCTCCGCCATCGTCGGCATCGTTTGCGTGATGGCGCTCCAGCCGCTCCGCGCCGCCGTCGATGCCACGAGGCAGCGCGATCTCCAGCTATCCTTCAGAAGCATGTTCGGGATTGCGAGCCTGCTCGCCCCGATCCGATCGATGCGGCTGGCACCCTCATTGCCGAGCCTGACCGCGGCGGCGGTGGCGCTGGCGCTGGTCCATGGCAGCCTCTCCACCTTCATGGTGACCTACATGACGACCGAGATCGGCCTCCCCTTCACCTTGGCCGGGATCACCTATTCGGCGCTCCAGCTCGGCGGCATGGTCGGGCGGATCTTCGTCGGCTGGATCGCCGACCGGGTGGGCACGGTCATCGCCACCCTCAAGGTGCTGGCGGTCACCACCACGGCGATGACCTTGGTCATGGCGGCGATCCAGCCGACCTGGCCGGTGGCGCTCACCCTTGCCGTCATCGTGCTGACCGGCATCGCCGCCACCAGCTGGAACGGCATTCATCTGGCCGAGGTGGCGCGCCTGGCGCCGGAAGGAAAGGTCAGCGAAGCGGCATCCGGTTCGGTCTTCTTCACCTTCCTTGCCTACAGCCTCGGGCCGTTCCTCTTTTCGCAAGCGGTGTCCGTCGTCGGCTCCTACGGCCCTGTCTTCGCCGCCAGCGCTCTCCTCGGCCTCGTCGCCGGCGTGGCCCTCATCTTCGCCGACCGCAAGGCCCGCTAGCGGCGCGATCCGAAAAATCGGCCAAGCGCGGGTTGCGCCCGGTTTTCGAGGCCGATACTGTTCTTCGAATACCCGATCACCCGGAGCCGCCCATGACCGCTCTTCGCCGCAGCACCGATCCGGCACGGCCAGCGCTCGCCGACCCCGCCGCCGGCGTGGCGTTCATCGAAGGCGCCTATGTGCCGATCACGGAAGCGAAGATCTCGATCCTGGATTTCGGCTTCACCCGCTCGGATGTCACCTACGACGTGGTGCATGTCTGGAACGGCAGGTTCTTCCGCTTGGACCGGCATCTCGAGCGCTTCCAGAACTCGATGCGGACGCTGCGCATGTCGCTCCCCTACGGCAAGGACGACATCCGCCGCATCCTCTCGGAGTGCGTCAAGCGCACCGGCCTCAAAAACGCGTTCGTCGCCATGGTCTGCACCCGCGGGCGGCCCGAACCCGGCAGCCGCGATCCGCGCACCTGCACCAATCAGTTCATCGCCTATGCGATCCCCTTCGTGTGGATCGCCGATCTCGAGCGCCAGGAGAAGGGCTTGCAGGCGATCATCAGCGCGCGGCCGCGCATTCCGGCCCTCTCGGTCGATCCCACGGTCAAGAACTATCACTGGCTCGACATGGTGATGAGCCTGTTCGAGGCCTACGACAAGGGTGCCGAGATCCCGATCCTGCTCGACCTCGACGGCAACGTCGCCGAAGGCCCGGGCTTCAACGCCTTCTGTGTGCGGGACGGCAAGGTGCTGACCCCCGACCAAGGCATGCTGGAAGGTATCACGAGGCGCACCATGCTCGATCTCTGCAAGGGGGCGGGGCTCGCCTTGGAGGTGCGCAAGGTGAGCGTCCAAGAGTTCCGCGATGCAGATGAGATCTTCCTCTCCTCCACTGCCGGCGGGGTGATCCCGATCGTGACGCTGGACCGGCGCATCTACGGCAACGGCGTGCCCGGCCCGGTCACCATGCAGCTCCGCAAGCTCTATTGGGCGAAGCATGACCAGGGGTGGGAGGGAACCCCGATCGACTACGATTGAGATTCCATCCGCCATGAGCCAGATCCGCGACCCCATCGCCTTCGAGCTCTTCAAGAACGCGATCTTCTCCATCGCCGACGAGATGGCGCTCACCGTCTACCGCACCACCTATTCCGGCGTGCTCAAGGACAATATGGATTACTCCACCGGCTTCGCGGATGCGGAAGGCCGGCTGGTGGCGCAGGGCCTGACCTTGCCCGGGCATCTGGGTTCGGTGCCGACCGCGCTCGAGTCGATCATGCGGCATTTCCGCGACGACATGGCGCCGGGCGACATTTTCATCATGAACGACCCCTTCGATGGCGGCATGCATCTGCCGGACATCTTCGTGTTCAAGCCGCTCTATCACGAGGGCGCCCGGCTCGGCTTCGCCGCCACCGTCTGCCACCACACCGATGTCGGCGGCCGCGTCGCCGGCTCGAATGCCTCCGACTCGACCGAGATCTACGCCGAGGGCCTCAGGATCCCGCCCCTGAAGATGTACGAGCGGGGCAAGCGCAACGAGACGCTGTTTTCCTTCATCGAGAAGAACGTCCGTTTGCCGGTCAAGGTCTTCGGCGATCTCCGCGCCCAGCTCGCCGCCTGCCACATCGCCGAAAAACAGTTCGCCGAGCTCATCGCCAAGCTCGGCGCCGAGACGGTAACGCAGTACATGGCGGAGACGATCGATTATGCCGAGCGCTTGACCCGGGCGGCGATCCGCGATCTCCCCGACGGCAGCTGGAGCTTCGAGGACTGGATCGACGATGACGGTGTGGAGGTCGGCAAGCCGATCCGCCTCTTCGTCACCGTCACCAAGAAGGGCGACGGCATGGTCGTCGACTGGACCGGCACGGCACCCCAGGTCAAAGGCGCCATCAACAACACGCTCTCCTTCACCAAGGCCGCCTCCTACACCGCCATCCGCTCGGTCCTGCCGCTGGGCATTCCCAACAACGAAGGCGTGTTCCGGGCGATCGAGGTGGTCGCCCCCCCGGGCACGGTGGCGAACGGTGTGTTGCCGGCGGCCTGCGCGGCGCGCGGTTTGACCGGGTTCCGCATGGTCGATTGCTGCTTTGGCGCGCTCGCCATGATGCTGCCCACCCGTGTCTTCGCCGCTTCCGATGGCGGCAACACCGGCATCTCCATCGGCGGCTACCATGCCGACCGCACGCCCTTCATCTATGTGGACTTCACCTGCGGGGCTTGGGGAGCCCGACCTTGGGCCGACGGGCTCGACGGCAACTCCAACATGTTCGCCAACATGGCCTCGCACTCGATCGAGGTGACCGAGGCCGAGCAGCCCCTGCAGCTCCTGGCCTATGAGTTCGTGCCGAACAAGGCGGGCGCCGGCCGCTACCGCGGCGGCTCCGCCTTCCGCCGCGACTACCGCTTCATGGAGGAGGAGGGCGTGCTGCAAGTGCGCTCCGACCGCCGCACCTTCCGCCCCTACGGTCTCTATGGCGGCAGCCCGGGCAAGCCATCGGCGAATTTCCTCAATCCCGAAGCCGAGAACACGGTGCTGCCCTCGAAGCTCACCATGACCATCCGCAAGGGCGACGTGTTCCGCCACGAGCTCGCCGGCGCCGGCGGTTATGGCGATCCCTTCGAGCGCGAGCCGAAGAAGGTGCTGAAGGACGTGCGCAACGAGCTTTTGAGCCTGGATCTGGCGCGCCGCGACTACGGCGTCGTCATCGATCCCCGGGCCTGGAGCGTGGAGGAGGCAGAGACCAAACAGCTCCGCGCCGAGCTCCGCCGCCGCCGCGGCTGGACCGAGCCGCCGAAAGTCTCCCGGGAAGACCCGCCCGCAATCACCGCCGAGGCCGCGGAGTGAAGGCTCGGCTCCTCTCTTACTCCCTCTCCCATGGGGAGAGGGCCGGGGTGAGGGGAAGAGTCGCCGCCTTCGCGGTGGCGTCGAACTTCTCAGCCAACGCCTCCCCTCACCCTAACCCTCTCCCCACGGGAGAGGGAATACGAGGGGGTGACCTCTGTCGCTGAGTCGTTTCCGCGTCGGCGTCGATATCGGCGGCACCTTCACCGACATCGTCTTCCTCGGCGGCGACGGCCGCATCCACACCAAGAAGATCTCCTCCAGCGTCGAGGACTATGCCCGCGCCATCATCGAGGGCATCGGCGAGATCTTCGCCCAGACCGGCCTCCAGCCCCCCGACATCGCCGAGATCCGCCACGGCACCACCGTCGCCTCGAATGCCATTCTCGAGCACAAGGGGGCATTGACCGGGCTCATCACCACCAAAGGCTTCCGCGACGTGCTCGAGATCCGCACGCTCCGCATGCCGCGGCTCTACGATATCGCCTGGGAGAAGCCGCCGCCCTTGGTCGAGCGTTATCTGCGCAAGGTCGTCGATGAGCGGGTCGATGCGGTGGGCAACATTCAGCGCCCGCTCGATCCCAAGGACGCCGAGCGCGCAGTCGATGCGCTCCTGGGCGAGGGTGTCGAGGCGATCGCCGTTTGCCTTCTCAACTCCTTCGTCAATCCCAAGCACGAGCTGATGCTGAAGGAGATCATCCAAGGGAAGGCGCCTGGCATCGATCTCTCGATCAGCTACGAGGTGCTGCCCGAAATCAAGGAATACGAGCGCACCTCGACCACGGTCATCAACGCCTATGTCATGCCGATCGTGGCCGGATACTTGACCTCGCTGCGTGCTGCCCTCGATCGGGCCGGCATCGCCGCACCGGTCCTGCTGATGCAATCCAACGGGGGCCTCACCACCAGTGCGGCCGCAACCCTGCGCCCGATGAACATCATCGAGTCCGGGCCGGCGGGCGGCGTGGTCGGCGGCCAGGCCCTCGCCCGGCGCATCGGCCTCGACAAGATCGTCACCTTCGACATGGGCGGCACCACGGCGAAGGCATCGCTGGTCGAGAGCGGCCAGTTTACCCGTGCCGGCGAATATCAGGTGGGCGGCGGCATCATGATCGGCTCGCGGCTGCTGACCGGTGCGGGCTACCTCTTGAAGGTGCCGGCGATCGATCTGGCCGAGGTCGGCGCCGGCGGCGGCTCCATCGTCTGGCTCGATGCCGGCGGCTCCTTGCAGATCGGTCCGGAAAGTGCGGGAGCCGCACCGGGCCCGGTCTGCTACGACCAGGGCGGAACCCGGCCGACCATCACCGACGCCAACGTGATCCTGGGCTACATCAATCCTGGTTATCTCATCGGCGGCGCGCTTACGCTCAATGCGGAGCGCGCCCGCCAGGTCTTTGCCGACACCATTGCCGCCAGGACCGGTCTCGATCTGGCGGACGCCGCCTACGGCGCCCATATGATCGCCGCCTCCAACATGATCCGGGCGATCAAGGCGGTCTCGACCGAGCGCGGCCGGGATCCCCGCGACTTCGCGCTCTTCGCCTTCGGCGGCAACGGCCCGATCTTCGCCTGTTCCATGGCCGAGGCCTTGGGTATGCGCCGCGTGGTGATTCCGCCGATGCCCGGCCTCTTCTCCTCCTTCGGTCTGTTGGCGGCCGAAGTGGAGCATCACTATGGCCGCAGCTTTCGGCGCCTCATCCGCACCATGGATCTAGCCGAGCTCAACGGTGCCTGGGATCGGTTGACCGCCGATGCGCTGGCTGAGCTGGCATCCGAAGGCTTTGCGGGTGCCCAGACGCGGATCGAGCGCTTCGCCGCCCTTCACTACCATGGTCAGACCTTTGAGCTCGTCGTG
The DNA here is from genome assembly GCA_016195085.1 of Pseudomonadota bacterium. NCBI lineage: Bacteria > Pseudomonadati > Pseudomonadota > Pseudomonadota bacterium. The sequence continues at coordinate 42,440 of JACQAG010000080.1, forward strand.
CCCGCACCTTCGGGTCCGATCGACCGACATGCCGTTGCTCACCTTGAAGAAGCCTTCGGGGCCGAGCATGAGCGGACCTATGGCCACCGTGCCGGACCGGACGAGCCGGTGGAGATCGTCGCCATCCAAGTGATCGGCCGCGGCCTCGAGCAAGGCCCGCTCCTACCCGAGCGCCTGGTCTCGAGCCGGGCGGACGGGACGAAGCTGCCGCCGCGCCAGGCCTATTTCGGCGCCAAACAGGGTTGGCTCAAGACGCCGGTCCAGCGCCGAACCGACCTGGCGAAGCCTATGAAGGGCCCCTGCATCGTCGAAGAGTACGACGCCACCACCGTCGTCCCTCCCGGTGCCACCGCCAACCTCGACGGGTTTGGCAATATTCTGATCGAGCTAAGAGTTCGCCGCGAAAGCCCCCACCCTCACCCTCCCCCACGCTGACGCATGGGGGAGGGAGAGGAGAGCGATTTCGACTCCCTCCCTCGCCGACAGGCGGGGGAGGGTGGGGGTGGGGGCATCCGGCGGTAGGACCTATTCTCTTTCGCGTTCGCTTGTGCGTGCTGGTACCTGCGCGTGTGTGGGGCTACTTGCCCAAGCCTGGACGATCCCATGCTCCATCACGCGCCCAGCATCGACATCGGCAAGCGCTTCCAATGTCATCCGCCGCCGTTCTTCGTCTGCGACTCCGCGTGTTCTTGTCATCGCCGCCTCACACCCCGTCGCGCGGGATCTCCGTGTTCCAGTCGCGCTCGAAGACGAGCGTGCTCCCCTCATAGGCTTCCAGCCGCGCTTCCAGCTTGAAATGCGTCTTGGTCGAGGTCATGACCGTGCGGGTCTCGGTGCGCACCCGCCATTCCGGACGCTTCGGCCCCGCCGGGCGCTCGTGCAAGGTGGTCCAGGTGCTCTCGACCCGGGCCGAGAGCGGATCGTCGGGGCGGATCTGGAAGCGGTTGCTGCCTTTGAGCTCGACGGTCAATCCATGTTGGGGGAAGTGGGTGCGGCCGCGGCTGGTCTCGAAGGTGTAGGTCTGGGTGCCGGCGGCGACGTCGCGCTCGACCCGGACCCGGCGCAAGGCCGGCACCAGCTCGGTTGCCTTCGCTGCCGAAGCGCCCTCGGCCGGCTGAAACGGCGGCAGCCGCGAATCCTCCTTCCGCGGCGGTCGCTCCGGCAGCGCCAACTTGGCATTTGCGCCGGTGAAGAGCGTGAGCGTCACCGGCTCCGGCGACGGCCACAAGAGCGGCCAATAGGAGGTGGAGATCGCCAGCCTGAGGCGATGTCCCGGCAGGAAGGCGTGCCCGAGATCGTTGAGCTTGACCGTCACGCGGATGCGCTCGCCCGGCACCAGCGGTTTCGGTTCCGCATGGCCGTCGCGGTGAGTCAGGTTGAGCGGGCCGTAGCTGACCCGGGTCGAGGCGCCGTTCGGCTCGACATCGCAAAGCCTGACGCAGATGAGGGCGAGCGGCCGGTCGACTGCGAGCTCCAGGGTGACTTCCGGCGCGCCCAGGACTTCCAGGCGCTCCGCGAGCGGCTCGGAATCGAAGCAAAGCGCGTTGCCGTCATCCTCGCGCTGGTCGGTCGGCATGTCGCTGTCGCCGCCATAGGGGCACCACACGCCCGACGCGATGCCGGTCGTCTGCTGGGAGCTCAGGGTGAGCGGAACACTCTCGCCGGCGCCGCCGACGAGCCGGCCAGGTGCCAGGAAATAAGTCTTGGGCTTGATTTGCGGCGACGGCCAGACCCGCTCGCCCACCCAACGGCCGGGGCGTTCGGTGTAGCGCTGGCGCGGCTCGACGCTGTCCTGCAGCCAGGCCCGCAGCATCGGCTCGGCCATGACGCCGGTGTCGCGGCCCTTCAGCCATTGGTCCCACCACCGGAGCGCGTCTTGGAGGAAGCCCACGGGCATGATGTGCGCGGCATGGGGATAGCTGTGCGCCCACGGACCGATCAGCCCTTTGCGCGGCACCTTGAGGCCGGTCATCAGCCTCGGGATGGCATTGGTGTAGCCGTCCTCCCAGCCGCCGACCGCATAGACCGCGCATTGGATGGCGCCGAAATCCTCATTGACCGAGCCTTGCTGCCAGAGCGCATCCCGCCGCTGATGGCGAAGCCAGGTCTCGAAGAAGTGCGGGGTCTCCTCCAGCCGCTTCCTCCAGACTTCGCGCCACGCCTCGCCGACGATGAGCGGATCGGGCGGCCGCGCATTGAAAGCGAACATGGTGCAGCCCCAGCCCATGTTGTTGGTGAGCAAGCAGCCGCCCATGAAATGCACGTCATCGGCATAGCGATCATCGGTGGAGCAGAGGGTGATGATCGCCTTCAACGCCGGTGGCCGCCTCGCCGCCACCTGCAGCCCGTTGAAGCCGCCCCAGGAGATCCCGATCATGCCGACCGCACCCGTCGACCAGGGCTGCTTGGCGATCCAGTCGATCACCTCGACGGCGTCAAGTTGCTCCTGCTCCAGATACTCGTCCATGAGCACGCCGTCGGAGTCGCCGCTGCCGCGCATGTCGACCCTGAGACACGCATAGCCGTGCCCGGCGAAATACGCGTGGTTGCTGGCATCGCGCTTGTAGGTGCCGTCGCGCTGCCGGTAGGGCAGGTATTCCAGGATCGCCGGCACCTTGTTGCGCGCGGCATCCTCGGGCAGCCAGATGCGGGCGGCGAGCTTGGTGCCGTCGGCGAGCGGGATCCACTGGTGCTGGATCTCGCGCACCGCGCGGGGAAAGGTCGAAACGACGCGAATGGCCGGCCCCGGTTCTTTGTTGACGGAAGTATCCGGCCCTCTGGAGGCTGCGGTCAAGCCGGGGCGGCTCGCCCCCATTCTTCCTGCACCTGGCCGTCGGTTTCGGCCGCGCCGCGCCGCGCCCTGAGCTGGGCGAATGAGGCGGCATCGACGAGCCGCGACAGGGCCCAGACCGCCATGGCGCGGACCAAGGGGGACGCATCGTCGAGGCGCCTCTCGGCTATGGGCACGAGCCCCGCATCGCCGCTGTTGCCAATCGCGATCATGACGTTGCGGAGAAAGCGGTCGCGGCCCGTGCGCTTCACCGGCGAGCCGGCGAAGAGGCGGCGGAAGCCCGCATCGTCGAGCTCGGCCAGCTCCGCCAGACGCGGCGAGGCCAGCTCCTCGCGGGCGCGGAAGCCCGGCTCGTTCGCGGCTTGTGCGAACTTGTTCCAGGGACAGACGGCAAGGCAATCATCGCAGCCATAGATGCGGTTGCCGATGAGCGGGCGCAGCTCCGCATCGATGGTGCCCTTGTGCTCGATGGTGAGGTAGGAGATGCAGCGCCGCGCATCCAAGCGGTAGGCTGCGGGGAAGGCGCCGGTGGGACAGACCTCGAGACACCGGCTGCAGCTGCCGCAATGATCCGTCTCCGCCGCATCGGCTTCGAGCACCAGCGTGGTGTAGATCTCACCCAGGAACAGCCAGGAGCCATGGGTCCTGGAGACGAGGTTGGTGTGCTTGCCCTGCCAGCCCAGGCCGGCCGCTTCCGCCAGCGGCTTCTCCATGACCGGTGCCGTGTCGACGAAGAGCTTGAGCTCGCCGCCGACATGGCGCTGCATCCATTCGGCCATCTCCCGGAGCCGCACTTTTATTACGTCGTGATAGTCGCGTCCTCGGGCATAGACGGAGATGTTGCCACGGTCGGGCTCCGCCAGAAGCGCCAGCGGATCGTCTGCAGGCGCGTAGGAGAGTCCGAGCATGACGACGCTCTCCGCCTCCGGCCACAGCGCCTTCGGCTCGCCGCGGCGCTCGGCCTTGGCCGCGAGCCATCCCATGTCGCCGTGATAGCCGCGCGCCAGGTACTCCCGGAGATCGGCGCGCGCATGGTCGGCCAGTGTGGCCTTGGCGAAGCCGACGGCATCGAATCCCAGCGCCAGCGCCCGATCGCGGATGGCTTGGCGCGGATCGGTCAGCATCGGTTGTGCCCTTCGCGACCGCTTGCCCCCACCCCAACCCTCCCCCACGTTGGACGTGGGGGAGGGAGCACGAAGCACCTTTCATTCCCCCTCCCCCGCCGAATGCGGGGGAGGGTCGGGGTGGGGGCAGCCTGCATTACCTGATCGCGCAACGCCTATCCCCGGCCGCGATAGGGAGCGACCTCCTGCGGGGGAATCCACAATCCCTCCGGTGCCGGGCCCGATTGGTAGAAGACGTCGATCGGCATGCCGCCGCGGGGGTACCAATAGCCGCCGATCCGGAGCCATTGCGGCTGGATCTCGCGCATGAGCCGTTTGGCGATGTCGAGAGTGCAGGCCTCGTGGAAGGCGCCGTGGTTGCGGAAGGAGCCGAGATAGAGCTTGAGCGACTTGCTCTCGACCAGATAGGCCCCCGGCAGGTAGTCCAGCACCAGATGGGCGAAATCCGGCTGGCCGGTGATCGGGCAGAGACAGGTAAATTCCGGACAGGTGAAGCGCACGAGGTAGCGCTCGCCCTGGTGTGGATTGTTGACGCGCTCCAAGACCGCTTCGCCGGGGGTCGCAGGTAGGGCCACGCGCTGGCCGAGCTGGGTCAGTGTCTCAGTCATGAGCAATCCCTCCTGCGGCGAGCGCGTCATCCAGCCTCTCGCCGCCCTCCTGCATGCGGGTGAACTCCGCCTCGAACGCATCCAGCGTCCCGGCCTCGATGGCGCCCCTGATTCCGGCCATCAGCTCCTGATAATAGTGCAGATTGTGCCAGGTCAGCAGCATCGGGCCCAGGATCTCGCCGGCACGGAATAGATGGCTCAAATAGGCGCGAGCGTAGCCGCGGCAAGCGGGGCAGGCGCAGCGCTCATCCAAGGGACGCGCGCTCGCGGCATGCACGGCGTTGCGAAGATTGAGCGTGCCGTGGCGGGTGAAGGCCTGGCCGGTGCGCCCGGAGCGGGTCGGCAGCACGCAGTCGAACATGTCGATGCCGCGGCGGACCGCGCCCATTATGTCTGCCGGTCGACCGACCCCCATGAGATAGCGCGGCCGGTCTTTCGGCATCGACGGCACGGTCGCATCCAAGACCCGGAACATGGTCTCCTGCCCTTCGCCGACGGCGAGCCCGCCCACGGCGTAGCCGTCGAAGCCGATGGCGCCGAGCGCGGCCACGGATTCTTGCCGGAGCTCCGGATAGACGCTGCCCTGGACGATGCCGAAGAGGCCGTGGCCGGGGCGCTCGCGGAAGGAAGCCCGGCAGCGCTCCGCCCAGCGCATGGAGAGCTGCATCGAGGACTCGGCGACGGCGGCATCGACGGGATAGGGCGTGCACTCATCCAGGCACATGGTGATATCGGAGCCGATGAGATGCTGGATCTCGATGGCGCGCTCCGGTGTCAGCTCATGCCGGCTGCCGTCGAGATGCGATTTGAAGGTGACACCGGTCTCGTCGATGGTGCGGAGAGCGGCCAGCGACATCACCTGATAGCCGCCGGAGTCGGTCAGGATCGGCAGCGGCCAATTGCCGAAGCGATGCAGCCCGCCCAAGCCATGGATGCGATCGGCGCCGGGCCGCAGCATCAGATGGTAGGTGTTGGCGAGCACGATCTCCGCACCGGTGGCGACCACCGAGTCCGGTAGCATGGCCTTGACCGTGCCGGCGGTGCCGCAAGGCATGAAGGCGGGCGTGTTCACCACCCCATGCGCGGTGGTAAGCCGGCCGCGGCGCGCTGCGCCCGACGTCGCCATCAGCTCGAAGCCAATGCTCACGCCGCCCTCGGCAAGAGGCAGCAATCGCCATAGGAATAGAAGCGGTATCCCGCTTGGATCGCATGGGCATAGGCCTGGCGGATGCGCTCGAGGCCCGAGAAGGCGGCGACCAGCATGAACAGGGTCGAGCGCGGCAGATGGAAATTGGTGATGAGGCGATCCACTAGCTTGAAGGCGTAGCCGGGAGTGATGAAGAGGCGCGTCTCACCTTGAAACGGCTGGAGATAGCCGTCGGCAGAGGTGGCGGATTCGATGAGCCGGAGGCTGGTGGTACCGACGGCGACGATGCGGCCGCCCTGGGCCCGCGCCCCATTGATCGCCTGGGCCGCGTCGGGCGAGACCTCGCCCCATTCGGCATGCATCTTGTGCCGGCTCGGATCGGCGACCTTGACCGGGAGAAAGGTGCCGGCGCCGACATGCAGCGTGACCGTGGCCATGGTGATGCCCCGGTCGCTGAGGCGCTGGATGAGCGCAGGCGTGAAGTGCAAGCCCGCGGTCGGGGCGGCCACCGCACCGTCGCGGCGCGCATAAACCGTCTGGTAGTCCACTTCATCGGTGGGTTCCACCCCATGGGGGCGGGGAATGTAGGGCGGCAAAGGCAGCGCGCCGTGGCGCCTGAGCGCATCGGCGAGCCGGCTTTCCGGCATGGCGAAATCGAACACGACTTCGCCGGCCTCGCGCTTGGCGGCGACGCGGGCAGCGAAGCCCGGGGCGAATTCGATGGTCTTGCCATCCGCCAGCTTTCGTGCCGGCCGGGCAAACGCGGCCCAAATGCCGTCACCCTCGCGCTTATGCAGGGTCACTTCGACCCGGGCTTCGCCCACGCGTCCCACAAGCCGGGCCGGGATCACCCTGGTGTCGTTCAAGATGAGGACATCCCCCGGCGCCAGCAGCTCGGGGAGCTCGCTCACCTGGCGGTCGACGAGGCCCCCCTGATTCGCGGTGGGGGTGAGATCGAGCAGCCGCGCCCGGTCCCGCGGCCGCGCCGGATGCCGGGCGATCCGGTCGGGGGGCAGCTCGAAGTCAAAATCCTCAATGCGCATGGCGGGCTGGCTATAGACCAAAGGCCCGAGGGAAGGAACCGGGCGCTATATTCACAACAAAAATATGTAAAAAATTATTTTGTGCGGCACGGAGGAGGTATTTTGTGTTGAAGCGCTTGGGCGGCAATGGAATTGTCCCGGCTCTGGCGCGGAGGATGCGGATGGACAAGATCTATGTGCTGCACGAGAACGCCGAGTGGGTGAAGCCGCTGAAGGCGGCGTTTCAGTCGATCGGCGCGCCCTATGAGGAGTGGTTCCTCGACCAGGGCATCCTCGACCTCCGCCATGCCCCGCCCGCGGGCGTCTTTTATAACCGCATGAGCGCCTCTTCACACACCCGCGACCATCGCTATGCCGCGGAATACACCGGCACCGTGCTGGCCTGGTTGGAGCGCCACGGCCGCACCGTCGCCAACAGCGGCCGCGCCCTCCAGCTCGAGATCAGCAAGGTCGCGCAATACCAGGCGCTTTCCCGCCACGGCATCGCTACGCCGGATACGCTGGCGGTGGTCGGCCGCGACAACATCCCAGCGGCTGCGGACCGGCTGGGATATCCCCTCATCCTCAAGCACAACCGCGGCGGCAAGGGCCTGGGCGTGCGCCTGTTTTTGAGCCGGGCGGCGCTCGATGAGTATCTCGCAGGCGAGGGCGATCCGGCTCCGGTCGACGGCATCACCCTGGTGCAGCGCTACATCGAAGCACCCGAGCCCTCTATCACCCGGGTGGAATTCGTCGGCGGGCGCTTCCTCTATGCGGTGCGCGTCGACACCTCTTCCGGCTTCGAGCTCTGCCCGGCGGATGCCTGCCAAATAGCACCGGCCAACTGCCCGACCGTGGCCCCGGCGGACCGCTTCCGCATCATCGAGGGCTTCGACAGTCCTCTAATCGGCCGCTATCAGGAGTTCCTCGCCGCCAACGGCATTCACATCGCCGGCGTCGAGTTCATCCGCGACAAGGATGGCCGCGCCTATACCTATGACGTGAACACCAACACCAACTACAACCCGGACGCTGAAGCCTTGGTCGGCGTTTACGGCATGGTGGCGATCGCGCGCTATCTCGAAGGCTTGCGGGTGAACCAGCGGATCCAAGCTGCGGCCTAGGCGATCGGTAAGACCCTCACCCGCCTCGCTGGCGCTCGGCACCCTCTCCCGCCCGGGGAGGGTCGGGGAGGGGGTGGTCCCCACCCCCTCCCATAGTCCACCCCTAGGCGGGAGAGGGAGAGGCCCGCGTCTTCGCGGGAGGGTGAGGGCTATCTTAGTTCAATCATGCCGCAAGCAATTCGAGCTACTCGGCACCGCCGCGACGCAAGTGCATCAGCTTCGGCAAGGCCAGCGACACCAAGAGCGCTGCTAGGCCGATCAAGGTCGGCTCCAGCCAATCGGAGCCGCCGAGGGCGCGGCCGCCGGTGGCGCCGGCGCTGACGGCAACCACGGTCGAGGGCACGAAGCCGATGAAGGTGCCGGCGAGATAGGCGCCCCAGCCGATGGGTGTCAGGCCGAAGGCGTAGTTGACCGGCGTGTGCGGCATGATCGGCAACAGCCGCATGGCGACGACCGCCCGCCAGCCGCCGCGCTGGATATGCTGCATCAGGCGGGCGAGCCAGGGCCGCGAATGGGAGCCCAAAACGCCGGCACCGAGATAGCGGCTGATGGCGAAACCGGTAGCCGAGCCGGCCATGCTGCCCAATGTCGACAGCAGGAGGCCCCACCACAAGCCGAAGATGAGGCCGGCAGCGACCGCCATCGCCAAGCGCGGCACGAACAGCAGGCTGGCCACGATGTGGAGCCCCACATAAGCGGCGGGCGCCCAGGGATGGTTTGCCAAGAGGGCGAGGATGGCATCGGGGTTGATGCGGGCGCGCTCGAGATAGACGACCACCATGCCGGCGCCGATGAGCGCGGTTGCCAGCACGCGGAGCGCCAGGGTGCGGCCGGCGATCGGCATCCCAGCCTCTGTCTGGTGCGACTTGCCGTTCATGGCCGCCTCATAGCACAGGGACGGCGCTCCCGCCCGTTTGTCTTTAGGGCGACCGCTTCCCATATGTCTCCATCGAGGAGCCCATGGACAGTCCCGTACTCAGCCTTCTCGGCGATGAGTCTGCCAACAGTCTCGCCGCCGCTACATCCGCTTCCACCGGCCAAGTCGACGATCAGGACTCGCTCGACGCCTATTCCCGGACGGTGAGCGGCGTGGCTGAGAGCATGGCCGCCGCGGCGATCGGCATCCGCGTGCGCAAGCGGACCAAGCAAAGCCAGGGTGCGGCCGCCCATGCGCTGGCCGGTGCCGGATCGGGCTTCGTCATCACCCCCGACGGCTACGCCATCACCAACAGCCATGTGGTGCATGGCGCCGAAATCATCGAGGCCATGCTGGGCGACGGCAATATCGGCGTAGCCGAGCTCATCGGCGACGACCCGGAAACCGACATCGCCCTCATCCGGCTGGGCGAGGGCAACCGCCTGACACCCGCCCCTCTGGGATCATCGGGGCCGCTCCGGGTGGGCCAGCTCGTGGTCGCCATCGGCAATCCCTTGGGCCTGCAGGCGACCGTGACCGCCGGCGTGGTGAGTGCCGTCCGCCGCACTCTCAGGAGCTCGACCGGCGGGCTCATCGAGGACGTGATCCAGACCGACGCGGCGCTCAACCCCGGCAATAGCGGCGGCGCCCTGGTCGATTCCCGTGGGCATGTGGTGGGCGTCAACACCGCGATCATCGCCGGCGCGCAAGGCATCTGCTTTGCCGTGCCGATCGACACGGCGAAGTGGGTTGTCCCGGCGCTGCTGCGCGACGGCAGGGTGGTCCGCGGCCGCATCGGCCTCTCCGGCTCGACCGTGCCGGTGCCGCGCCGGATCGCGGTCGCCCATGGCCTCGATCTTGCGACCGCGGTCAGAGTGGTCGAGGTGGTGAAGGGTGAGCCGGCCGCCGCCGCCGGCTTGGATGAGGGCGATCTCGTGATCCGCCTCGACGGCAAGCCGACCGTCACCGTGGACGAGATGCGCCGCATCCTCGCCCGCAACGCCGTCGGCCGCGCGCTCGATCTCGTCTATCTCCGCCGCGGCAAGTGGATCGAGACCGTGGTGCACCCCGCGCCGGACCACCCGCCGGCCAAGCCGCGCGAGGCGGTGCCCGCTTAGAAGACGCTTAACCGCAGAGGGCGCGGAGGAGCGCAGAGCGCGCGGAGGAACGAGCGAGATTTGCAGGCGCGCTTCGCGCGCGGACCCCGACCTTGGCGATCTCTGCGCTCCTCGGCGCCCTCTGCGGTAAATCGAATGCTCGATCGGGGTCAGTCGTCCGCGGCCGCCGCTTGTCCGTAATCGTTGGTGGCGGCTTTCTTCGAGACGAGACCGTCGCGGCGATCGGCGGCGACGAGATCCTTGGCGCGCTGTCTCGGATCGCCGAGGCCGGCGCCGCCGGGCGTGGTGATGAGGAGCCGGTCGCCGGCGGGAACGGTCTGCGTGCCCTTGCCCTTGAGCTTGGCGCCCGAGGCGAGGCTGACGGCTCCCGCGCGGCCATTGCTGCCGCCGTCGCGGCCCCGGGGGGGATGATCGATGCGGTCGAAGGCGGCCAAGAGCTCGAATTCGAGCCCGTCCTTGTGGGCGATCTCCATCACCTGGCCGTGGCCGCCGCGGGTACGGCCGGCGCCGCCGGAATCCGGCCGGAGCTCCTTCCGCCAGAACAGGAGCGGGGTCGAAGCCTCGACGATCTCGATGGGCGTGCCGCGCACGCCGCTGGGATAGGCGGTGGCAGAAAGGCCGTCCTTGGTCGGCCGCGCTCCGGTGCCGCCATTCGAGGTGACGGTGATGGCGAAGCCGTATTTGCTGTCGTTGGCGCCGGCCACCGGCCCGCGGAAGGTCATGTTCCAGAGGCAGGACGTGCCCTCGCTCGGCACCCGATCGGGAATGGCCTGGCGCAGGCAGCCGAACACCACGTCCGGCAACATCTGACCGACGATGTGGCGGCTGGAGACCGCGGCGGGGAAGGGCGCGTTCAGGATCGAGCCCAAGGGTGCGGTCACCCGATAGGCGCTGAGCGAGCCGGCATTGTTGGGCACGCTGGGGGCGACGATGCAGGCCAAGCCGAAGCAGCTATAGGCCTGGGTGTAGGCGATCGGCACGTTGATGCCGCGCCTCGACATCGGGCTGGTGCCGTCATAGTCGACGGTAATGCCGTCTTTGGCCACCGTGAGCTTGGCGGTCAAGGTGATCGGCTCGTCATAGCCGTCAATGGTCATCGAATTCAGATAGGCGCCCCGGGGCACGCGCCTTACTTCCGCCAGCACCGCTGCCCGGCTGCTGTCGATGATGTGGTCGGCGAGCGCGTCCAAGGAGGGGAGCTTGAACTCCTCCATCATCTCGACCAGCCGCTTGACGCCGATGTCGTTGCAGGCGGCGAGCGAATAGACGTCGCCCTCGCTTTCGATCGGCAGCCTGGTGTTGGCCCGGATCATCTCGATGAGGGTCGTGTTGATGCGGCCGCGCTCGGCCAGCTTCAGCATCGGGATGTAGATCCCCTCCATGAACACATCGGTGCCGTCCGGCCCGAAGCCGATGCCGCCGATGTCGTTGAGATGGCTGGTGGAGGAGAGCAAACCGACGAGCTTGCCGCGATGGAAGGCGGGCGTGGTCAGCACGAAATCGTTGAGATGCCCCGTGCCCTTCCACGGATCATTGGTGATGTAGATGTCGCCTTCCGCCATGGTCTCGATGGGGAAATGGCGGATGAAATGCTTGACCGACTCCGCCATGGAATTGACATGGCCGGGGGTGCCGGTCACCGCTTGCGCCAGCATGCGGCCCTTGAGGTCGAACACGCCGGCCGACAGATCGCCGCACTCGCGCACGATCGGGCTGAAGGCGGTGCGGATCAGCGTCTGCGCCTGCTCCTCGACCACGGCCAAGAGCCGGTTCCACATGATCTGCCGATGAATGCTGGAGAGGCCTGTGTCCATGGCTTCGAGAGATCCCTCAGCTCGCCCTTTGCCGCCGCTCGAGGATGATATAGAGGGAGCGGTCGATCGTCGCCTCGAATTTGGCCGATACCACCGTCGTGGTCTCGTCCTCGGCGATGATCGCCGGGCCGTCGAGGCGCATGCCCGGGCGGAGCCTATCCCGGCGGTAGACCGGAATGCGGATCATCCGCCCCTGATCGGCGTCGAACACGGCGCGTTCCCCCGATGGCTTCGGCGCTTCGGCCTTATTCGGCTTGGCGACGCGCCTGGGCACCGTCGCCTCGGTCGCCACGGTCACCGCCCAGCTCAAGACTTCGGTCTCGGCATTGGGAATGGTGCGGGCGAAGAGGCTGCTGTATTCGCGATCGAAGCTCTCCTGCAGCAGAAGGCGGTCGGCCTCGCGCAAATCCCGGGCGGGCAGCGGCACCACGATCTCGTGGCCTTGGCCGACATAGCGCATATAAGCCTGCCTGGTTTCCGTGAGCTTGAGGTCGCCCGAGCCGGCGCGCACCACCGCGAGCGCTTCCTGTTGCATGGCGCGGAGCAGCTTGTTGGCGATGGCCGGATCGAATTGCGCCACCCGCATGTAGCGGCTGCGCACGACCTCGTAGGCGATCGGCGCCTTGAGGAAGCCGACGGCAGAGCCGACGCCGGCGTTGGTCGGCACCACCACGCGGGCGATGCCGAGCTTCTCGGCAAGCCGCGTTGCATGCAAGGGTGCCGCACCGCCGAAGGCGATGAGGGTGTGGTCGGAGATGACTTTGCCGCGCTCGACCGCATGCACGCGCGCCGCATTGGCCATGTTCTCGTCCACGATCTCGCCCACGCCATAGGCGGCAAGCTCGGTGGTGAGCTTGAGCCTGGCGCCGACGTCGCGCTCGAGTGCCTCGGCGGCGCGGTTCTGGGCGAGCGGCAGCTTGCCGCCGGCGAAGTCGGCGGCATCGATGCGGCCCAGTTCAAGATCGGCATCGGTCACGGTCGGATGCACGCCGCCCCTGGCATAGCAGGCGGGACCGGGCTCCGAGCCGGCGCTGTCGGGGCCGACGACGATCCGCCCCATGGCATCCACCCGCGCGATCGAGCCGCCGCCGGCGCCGATCTCCACCATTTCAATGACCGGGATGCGCAACGGCAGGCCGCTCCCCTTGAGGAAGCGCGCGGCGCGGTCGACCTCGAAGCTGCGCGAGGTGAAGGGCTTGCCGTTCTCGATGAGGCAGATCTTGGCGGTGGTGCCGCCCATGTCGAAGGAGACGACCTTGTCGTCGCCGCATTCGGCCGCCACATGGCAGGCGAGGATGGCGCCGCCGGCCGGGCCCGATTCCACCAGCCGGATCGGAAAGCGCACCGCCGTCTCCAAGGTGGTAAGGCCGCCGCCTGAAGTCATGAGATAGACGGGCGCCACCAGCCCGCGCGCCGTCAGCTCCCGGCCGAGCCTGGTGAGATATCCAGCCATCATCGGGCGCACATAGGCGTTGGCGGCGGTGGTGGAGGTCCGCTCGTACTCGCGCACCTCGGGGCAGACCTCGGCCGAGATGCTGACGGAGAGGCGGGGCAGGGATTTCGCCAGAATGTCGCGAATCCGCTCCTCGTGCCGAGAATTGGCATAGCTGTGGATCAAGGCCACGGCGACGCTCTGGACTTGGAGCTCGACCAGGCGCGGGATCAGCGCCTCGACCGCGGCCTCGTCGAGGGGCTTTAGCACCGAACCGGTGACGTCGACCCGCTCGGCCACGGTCATGCGCAGATGGCGCGGCACCAGCGGCACCGGCTTGTCGATGAAGACGTCGTACTGGTCGTAGCGGCTCTCATAGGCGATATCGAGGACGTCGCGGAAACCATCGGTGGCGATGAGCGCCGTCAAGGCACCCTTGCGCTCGATGATGGCGTTGGTGGCGAGCGTGGTGCCGTGGATCAACGTCGCCACCCCCGCCGCGGCGAGTCCGGCATCGGCGAGCACGGCATCGATCCCGGCCAGCACCGCACGTTCCGGTGCGGCGGACGTGGTCAAGAGCTTGGTGGTCAAGCGGCGCTCGCCGGTATCCAGCACCACGTCGGTGAAGGTGCCGCCGATATCCACCGCCAGTCTCGCCGTGGTCATGAAATGCCAGGTCTCTTGTGCAAAGGGCGGGACTACAGCGGTTTCTTTTGGCTGGCGCAATAGCGCAAACGACCAAGCTCTCGGCCCTTGCGCGGCGCCGTGCGGCGGGTCCACTCTTCGTTTCCCGCCGCCTCGGGCCCCTTCTTGGAGTCGCGGGGCCATGCCGAGGCATGGGCGCTTTGAGACACCCCCCCAAGGACTTTGCCCTTCCATGCGCATTCTGGTCTTCGGCGGCACGCGCTTCGTCGGCCGCCACCTGGTCGAGACTGCGGTCGCGCGCGGCCACAAGCTCACCCTGTTCAATCGCGGGCTGGAGAATCCCGGCCTGTTCAAATCCCTGGAGCAGCGCCATGGCGATCGAACCGACGATCTGAAGCGGCTCGATGACGGCGCCTGGGATGCGGTCTTGGATGTGAGCGGCTATTTCCCGCGGGTGGTCCGCGCGTCCGCCACCTATCTCAAGGACCGCGTGCCCTATTACGGCTTCATCTCGACGGTTTCGGTCTATGCCGACCGGCGGCCGGAGATGGTGACCGAGGCGCACGAGGTCGGCACCATCGCCGATCCCACCGTCGAGGAGCGCAACACGCCGGCTTACGGTCCCTTGAAGGCGCTCTGCGAGGACGCGGTGCGCGAGGTCTATCCCAAGAAGGCACTCATCATCCGGCCCGGTCTCGTCTGCGGGCCCTACGATCCCACCAACCGCTTCACCTATTGGACGCGTCGCATCGCCGAGGGCGGCCACGTGCTGGCGCCGGAGCCCAAGGACCGGCCGGTGCAGTTCATCGATGCGCGCGACCTCGCCCGCTTCACCCTCTCGATGATGGAGCGCCACGAGACCGGCACCTACAACGCGACCGGCCCGGACCGGCCTTTGTCCATGGCCGAGTTCCTGGAAGCCTGCCGGGTTGCGACCGGCGGCACGCCGAATCTCACCTGGGTTTCGGAAGAGTTCCTGGTCGCCTCCGGCGTCGTTCCCTACACCGAGATGCCGGTGTGGCTGCCGAACCATGCCGGACACCCCAGCGTGTCCAGGGTCAGCATCGACAAGGGCCTATCCAAGGGGCTCGAGATCCGGAAGCTGGCGGAGACCATCCGCGACACGCTCGCCTGGGAGCTGGCCGAGCCCGACCCTGGCCGCGGCAAAGCGCTCACCCGTGGGCGCGAGGCGGAGCTGCTGCGGGAGTGGAAAGCGAAGCAGGCGCATTGACACGAAGCTTGCAGAATGCCGACGGCCCCCACCCCAACCCTCCCCCGCCTGACGGCGAGGGAGGGCGCAGGACGGAGCTTTCATCTCCCTCCCCCAACTTGTTGGGGGAGGGTCGGGGTAGGGGCATCTGCCGTGACCGTCGATCATAGCGTCCAAAGAAGAATGTGGGAGCGACAGCCTTGTCCAAGAAAGCCGTGAGCCGCGTCGTGCCGGGCCTCGAGCACGAGGTCGAGATCATCGTCGACCGTTGGGGCATTCCTCATATCTTCGCCCGCTCCACCCATGATGCCTTCTTCGCCCAGGGTTGGAATGCCGCCAGGGACCGGCTCTGGCAGATCGATCTCTGGCGCCGGCGCGGCCTGGGCGAGCTGGCAGAGGTCTTCGGGCCCGCTTATGTGGAGAAGGACCGTGCCGCCCGCCTGCTGCTCTATCGCGGCGACATGGACAAGGAACGGGCGAGCTATGGCGGCGATGCCCGTGCCGTCACCACCGCCTTCGTCGCCGGCATCAATGCCTATGTGCTCTGGCTCCGCGACAACACCCGGCATTTGCCGATGGAGTTCAAGCGCCTGGGTCATCGCCCGGCCTTGTGGCGGCCCGAGGATGTCGTCAGCATCCGCAGCCATGGGCGCGTGCGCAACCTCGAGCACGAGGTGCTGCGCACCGGTGTCGCGACGCGCTTCGGCCTCGAGGTCGACGCCTTGCGCAAGGGCCTCGAGCCGGAGTGGAAGACCAAGGTGCCCGACGGCCTGGAGCTCGCCGAGATTCCGCCCGGCGTGATGGCCACATATCGCCTCGGCACCGAGCCGGCGACGTTCTCCGCCGATCGGCTCGCCGCGTCCGGCGGCGGCGACGGTGACGGCAGCAACAACTGGGCCTTGGCGCCGGGGCACACCACCACCGGCCGTCCCATCCTGGCGAGCGACCCGCACCGGGTGCACGACATGCCGTCGCTCCGCTACATCTCGCACCTGTCGGCGCCCGGGCTCGACGTCATCGGCGCCGCCGAGCCGGCGGTGCCCGGCGTCTCCCTCGGCCATAACGGCAGCATCGCCTTCGGTCTCACCATCTTCCCGGTCGACCAGGAAGACCTCTATGTCTACGAGCTCGATCCCACCGATCCCTTACGCTACCGCTACGCCGAGGACTGGGAGCGGTTCCGGGTCACGACCGAGCGCCTGGAGGTGCGTGGGTCTAGGCCGGTCACGGTCGAGCTCCTGTTCAGCCGCCACGGCCCGATCCTCCACGTCGATCGTGCCCGCAACCGCGCCTATGGCTTGAAGTCGGTCTGGCTGGAGCCGGGGACGGCTCCCTACTACGCCAGCCTCGACTATATCGGCGCCAGGGATTGGCGCCGCTTCGAAGCGGCAGCCGCGCGGTGGGGCAGCCCGTCGGTCAATCTGGTCTATGCCGACGTCGCCGGCGGCATCGGCTGGATCACCGCCGGCTTCGTGCCGGTCAGGCCGAATTGGGACGGGCTCATGCCGGTGCCGGGCGACGGACGCTATGAATGGCGTGGCTTCATGCCGGCCCAGCACCACCCGCGCGAGCACAATCCGAAGCGCGGCTGGGTCGGCTCCGCCAACCAGATGAATCTCCCCAAGAGCTTCGATCACGCCGCCCACAAGCCGGGCTTCGAATGGTCCGACCGCTCGCGCTTTCAGCGTCTCTCCGAAGGCCTCGAAAGCCGGCGCCAGCACTCGATCGAGGCGGTGAAGGCGCTGCAGACGGATTTCACCTCGATGCATGGACGCCGCGTGACGGCGCTGCTCGGGGGACTCGCCAGCGACGATCCGAAGATCCGGACGGCACTCGACCTGCTGCTTGGCTGGGACCATGGGCTGGCGGCGAGCTCCGCCGCGGCGGCCTTGTTCGAGGTCTGGTTCGCCAAGCACCTGGCACCAGCCGTCATCAAGCTGGCGGCACCCGCGGGGGCTCTCGAGCATTTCGGCGTGCTCGATCCTTCCGTAGTCGTGAAGCTCCTGGAGCATCCGGGAAACCGCTTCGATCGCAGCACCCGCGACCGCGTTCTCATCGAGAGCTTGGCTTCGGCGATCGCCGAGCTCGAGAAGCGCCTCGGCCGCAAGCCTGAGCAGTGGCAATGGGGCAAGCTGCATCACGGCTTCTTCGAGCACCCGCTTTCCGGCCACTTGGGCGATCCCTCGCTCAATGTCGGTCCCGGCCCGAAGGGCGGCAACGCTTACACGGTCAACAACAACGGCTACCGGCCCGAGGACTTCCGGGTGATCAGCGGGGTGTCCTGGCGCATGGTAGTCGATGTCGGCAATTGGGACAATTCCTGGACCATCAACACGCCTGGGCAATCGGGAGACCCGAAGAGCCCGCACTACCGCGACCTGTTCGAGGCCTGGACGCGCGAGGAGTATGTGCCGCTGCTCTACACTCGGCCCGCGATCGAGAAGGCGGCGGTGCTGCGCATTAACCTCTCGCCCGGGTGAGCGCGGGCGTCCGCCTCTTGGCGCGGGTTGCCACCGGAGATTGAGGCCCTAGAATGGCTGCCGGAGATCTTTCGGCGGGGAGGGCTGACGGTGCTGTTGGCGAGGCTTTTGATCATCGCCGTCGGATTGCTTGCCTGCGCGGCGGCGGTCAGCAGCGATGCATCCGCGCAAGGCCTGCATCCCACGGTCAAGGAGGCGGTGGACAAGGCTCAAGCCGCAGCCAAGATCGCTCAGGATGCGCTCAAGCTCGGCTCCAAGGCGTCGGCTGAGGCCGTCACCGCCGCCACGACCGCGCTTTCCCGGGCAAACGATGCGCGCGCGCTGCCGCCATCCTCGCTGGTGACGCTCACCTCCAAGGAGGGCAACCGTCTGCAAGGGCAGGCGCGGGAAGGGAAGATCAACGGCCCCTGCATCCTGCAAGCGACGGACGGCACCCGCTACGAGGGCGAGTGCCGCGACAACGCGATCACCGGCTATGGAATCGAAGTGCTGCCCAGCGGCTTCCGCTATGAAGGCGCCTTCGAGCGCGGCAAGCGCCACGGCATGGGCCGCAGCACCTATCCCGACGGATCGCGCTACGAGGGCGCCTGGGTCAGCGAAGTGCGCACCGGCTATGGCGCGATCATTTCGGCCGTGGGCGACCTCTATGTGGGGCAGGTGGCCGGGGGCAAGGCGAACGGGCATGGCGGGCGGAAGCTGCAGAGCGGGCTTAGCTACACCGGAGAATGGCGCGAGGGACGTGCCGAGGGCTATGGCGTTCTCACGCTGGCCAATGGCGACTCCTATCAGGGTCAGCTCCGCCAGGGCAAATACAGCGGGCCCGGCGTCTACGCCTCGCGCGCCGAGGGCAAGGCGGTCCAAGGTCTCTGGGAGAACGGCACGCTGAAGCAGGAATTGGGTCCGGCCATCGCCAGCGCGCCGCCCGGCAGCTCGTCCTCACCGCAGCCGAAAGCTCCTGCCAAGAAGGCCGCACCCCCGCAGGTCGCGACCGGCACCGGATTCTTCGTGACCAAGGCCGGCCATATCGTCACCAATCATCACGTCGCCGGCGCCTGCAGGAGCCTGCAGGTGCATGCGGTCGGCGAGGCGCCGGTGGGTGCGCGTCTGGTGGCGACTAGCCCGCGCGAGGATCTGGCCCTGTTGAAGGTGAGCGAACCCGGCGAAGCCGTCTCCGTCATCCGCGCCGGCCCGGCGCTCCGGCCGGGCGATGGCGTGGTCGTCTTCGGCTTTCCGCTGCCGGGGCTCGTCACCACATCGGGCAATCTCACCACCGGCAATGTCAGCGCGCTCGCCGGTCTCGCCGACAGCACCGGCTTTTTTCAGATTTCGGCGCCGGTGCAGCCCGGCAATAGCGGCGGGCCGCTTCTCGACATGAGCGGCAATGTCATCGGCGTCATCGTCTCCAAGCTCGATGCGGCGAAGGTGGCGAGCGTCATCGGCGACATTCCGCAGAACGTGAACTTCGCCATCAAGGCGAGCGTGCTCACGAGCTTCCTCGAAGCCCACGACATTCGCTACGAGACGGCACCCTCGAGCGCCACCCTGTCGGTGGCCGATGTCGGCGAGCGGGCGCGCTCCTTCACCGTCATGGTCGAATGCTACAAATAGCTGGCAGCGGCAGACCCTCACCCTCCCACGCTATCGCGTGGGCCCCTCCCTCTCCCGGGGTCCGCACGGGTGTCCGGGGAAAGTCATGCATAGCTGAAGGTTCCCTGGTTGGGGGAGGCGGTTGGTTGTCGGCGGTTGGGATTAAGCGGGGGCGGTTTGTCGATTTTGGCGAGGGGTTTGCGAACGAAGAGGCAGGAGCCGA
>JACQAG010000081.1 GCA_016195085.1 Pseudomonadota bacterium
GAATCCCGAGCAGGTGGACGTGCAGGGCGGGCTCTCGATCCTGCGCCTGCTCGCCGACCTGCAGGAGAAGTTCGGGCCGCCGTCGGTGCCCAAGCTCACCGCATGGTGTGCGGGCCTCGTGCGCCAGTTCGTCGACGGGCTCTGGCATCTACCGCTGCGCCGGTCGCAGATCGGCCAGCTCAACAAGGTTTCGCAGGAGGGCGATCTCATGCAGCTCCTCGACCTCGTCGACAACGAGAAGATGCGCGAGATCGACAGGCGGGCCTTCGATGCCGCGCACGAATCGTACGTGAATGCCGAAGCGGAAATTGTCGAGATCCGGAATGGCCGGGCAGCGCGGGCCGAAGCCGCACGGCGCGACGGAAAGGAGGCTGCGGCAATTACCGCGGCGTGCATGTCCGGCGTCATCGGAGTTTGCTCCCTCGTGTTCAAGCTTCTCTGATGGCCGGAAAACCCGGGTCCGGAGAATTCCCGAAGCGCAACCCGGTCACGACCGTGACGTCGGCGGCGGGTGTCCTTGCGGTCGTCGCATGGCTTGCGTGGAACGTGCCCTGGCTCTGGCTGTTCGCAGTGGCGGGGCTGTTGCCCATGCTCGCCGCCTATGTCGTCGATACGACCAGGGAGAAGAACGACACGATTGCCGTCGGAACCTTGAGCGTAAGCGCCATGTTGCCGTTTCTGCTCGACGGACTTACGCAGGCAAGCCATTCGGCGGGGCGTGAAATTCTGGGCAGTCCCTTCGCATGGCTTACGGTCTATGCAGCGGCGCTGATTGCCTATGCGATGAGCTGGATATTTCCGGTTTCCGTCAATGCGATCTATGAGGCGCGGGCCGAGGCGCGCCTGCGCCATCTTCTGCGCCACCAGCAGAACCTTGTCGCCGAATGGGGCGAGCGCGTGCGCGAAGAGTTCCCGGGGCGGGGTGGTGCCTAGGCGCGGCCCTTCCGGAAGGCGACGGCCGAGATCGGGCTTGACAAAATAGTCTTCTTATCCTAATTAACGGTTTGTGAATCCTTAACAGCGTACACTCCTGCGCTTTTGTCGGGCCTTCGATTCGGGAGGCTCGGCAACGAGGAAGGGCAACCGTTCGTTCATGGCCGAGCCTGCCAACATCGTCGAGCCGGAAGAGAAAGCGGCACCCGCGGGGCCGTCCGGCCCGGCCGTGGCGCTCGGCAACCGCTTCTCGATCTTCCCGTCCACGCCGATAACCGAGATGTCCTCGGCGACGGTGCGCGCCTATGCCGCGACCGACACGCGCGATCCCGGCCTGCCGCGCGTCGCCCTCGTGTGCGGGCCCGAGCTGCCCGCGCGCCTCGAGGGTGCCAAGGCGATGAAGTCGATCGATCGGCCGGGCTTGCTGCGGCTCTACGATTTCGGCCTCGTCGACTGGCCGGGC
>JACQAG010000082.1 GCA_016195085.1 Pseudomonadota bacterium
AAGCAGGCGCCATGTTCGACGCCATCAAGGCCCGCGGCTACGTCGTCTGCGGCGTCAACCAAGGCCTGCCGGGATTCGGCAATCCCGATAGCCAGGGGAAATGGACCGGGCTCGACATCGACTTCTGCAAGGCGGTCGCCGCCGCGATGTTCGGCGATGGCGAGAAGGTCCGCTACACGGTCACTACCGCGCAGTCGCGGTTCCCGGCCTTGCAGTCGGGCGAGGTCGACGTGCTCGCCCGCAATACCACCCAGACCTTGCTGCGCGATGCCCAGCTCGGCTTCCACATGGCCGGCGTCAACTTCTATGACGGCCAGGGCTTCATGGTGCCGAAGAAGCTCAACGTGACCTCGGCCAAGCAATTGAATGGCGCCACCGTCTGCGTGCAGCCCGGAACCACCACCGAGCTCAACCTCGCCGATTATTTCCGCGCCACCAACATGAAGTTCCAGCCGGTCGTCATCGAGAAGATCGACGAGGTGACCAACGCCTTCTTCAACGGGCGCTGCGATGTGTTCACCACCGATGCCTCCGGTCTCGCTTCCACCCGCGCCGCCATGGCCCCGAAGCCGGACGACTATGTGATCCTGCCGGAGCGCATCTCCAAGGAACCCCTGGGCCCGGTCGTGCGCAAGGGTGATGACCAGTGGTACGCGGTCGTGCGCTGGACCTTGGATGCCATGATCGAGGCGGAGGAGCTCGGCATCACCTCGAAGAACCTCGACGAGAAGCTGAAGAGCACCGATCCGGCGATCCAGCGCGTGCTCGGGGTCACCCCCGGCTACGGCAAGGCGCTCGGGCTGGACGAGAAGTGGGTCTACAACATCGTCAAGACCGTGGGGAACTACGGCGAGAGCTTCGAGCGCAACGTCGGCAAGGGCACGGCGCTCAATCTCGAGCGCGGCCTCAACGATCTGTGGACCCGCGGCGGCATCTTGTACGCGCTGCCGCTGCGCTAACCACCACGCCGTCGAATGCCATAGGGCCGTCCCCGTCGGGGGCGGCCCTTTCGATTCGGAGAGCCAGCCGCTTCACGCAAATCGCGTCTGCGGCCGCACGATCGGGGACGGCAGGGCTTCCAGCGCCGGCAGCAGCTCCTCCACGGTCTCGACCGTGATCATCAGCTTGTCGTTGCCCGAGGCAACGAAGCCCGTCGCCGTCATGTGCCGGATCAGTGCATCGAGCGGCTGCCAATAGCCGGCGACATCGATGAGCGCCACCGGCTTGTCGTGCAGCCCGAGCTGCTTCCAGGTCACGATCTCGAAGGTCTCATCCAACGTGCCGAGGCCGCCCGGCAGGATGGCGAAGGCATCGGCCAGCTCGAACATGCGCTGCTTGCGCTCATGCATGGTGCCGACGACGACGAGCTCGCTGACGCCGCGGTGTCCGATCTCGAAGTCCTCGAGATGCTTGGGGATGACCCCGACCACGCGGCCGCCCGCCGCCAGTGCTGCGTCGGCGATCTCGCCCATCAGCCCCACGCGGCCGCCGCCGAACACCAGCCGCACGCCCGCTTCGGCGAGGATGCGGCCGAGCGTCCGCGCCGCCTTCTTGTAGATGTCGGGAACCTGCGAGGAGGCGCCGCAATAGACGCAGAGCGAGGAAATCTTGGCCATGTCTTCGCTTGAGATGGCACCGCGGCACCGACCCGGTCAAGGGCGGAGCAGCGCCGGCTGGGTTTTCTCGCTGAGTGCGGGCGCTTAGGACTTTTTCCTGAGCGTGTTCTTAATCGGCGGCAGCGCCCTGAGATAGGCCACGATGGCGCGGATGTCGTCGTCGGTGAACTTGCTGGTGCTGTTCTTCACCACCTCGCCCATGGACGCGCCGACGACGTCGCCGTCGGGCTTCATGCCGGACTTCAAGAGATCGACCAGATCGGCCGGGCTCCAGTCGCCGATGCCGGTGCCGGGATCAGGCGTGATGTTGGGCACCCGGTCGCCCTCTGGCCCATCGGCATTGCCGGCAAAGGCGAGATCGGTCTTGAGCCCGCCCATGAGGTTACGGGGGGTGTGGCACTCCCCGCAATGGGCGACGGCCTGGACCAGATAGGCGCCGCGGTTCCACTCCGACGGCTTCTTCGGGTCCGGCTTGAACGGCCCATAGACATAGTTCATGAGCTTCCAACCGGTCTGCAGCAGGCGCAGGTTGAACGGGAAGCCGATGTCGTGCGGCCGGTTCGGCTCAGCCACCGCCGGCTGCGCTTTCAGATAGGCGAAGAGATCCTTGAGGTCGCCATCGCTCATCTTGGTGAAGGACGGGTAGGGGAAGACCGGAAAGAGGTTGCTGCCGTCCGCCGCCACGCCCTGGCGCATGGCGCGGATGAACTCGGCCTCGCTCCACGCCCCGATGCCGTTGATGGGATCGGATGTGATGTTGGGGCCGTAAAAGGTGCCGAAGGGGGTACGGAGCGCGCGGCCGCCGGCCAGCGTCTTGCCGTTGTTCTTGACATCGGTGTGGCAGCCGACGCAGCCCCCGAGGTCGAAGATATACTGGCCGCGAGCAATGGCGCTGGCATTCGCCGTCTGCGCCTGCGCCGGCCCTGAGGCCACCAGCGCCGCCAGCGCTGCGACGGCAAAGAGACGAAGCATGGTCATGGAAGCGTCCGCGGCGGCGGGCGAGGGGACGGGAAGCCTTTCTGCCTCCCGTCGGCTCGGTTTCGGCTGTTCTAGGTCAAGGGCTTGCGGTACGGCGTGTGGCACCCGCCGCAGGCCTGGCCCACGGTCGGGAAGGCCGCCTTGACGCCGGCCTCGTCATTGGCCTGGGCGGCCTTCAGCACGTTGCCGCTGGCCTCCTCGAGCTTCTTCGCCGCGGCGAGGAAGTCCGCGTTCTTCTCCCAAATCGCCGGCAGCGCGTTGGTCTCGCCGGTGCCTGATCCCGCCGGAAACAGGGCCGGGATCTTCTTCGCGGTGTCGTTGATGGCGGTCGCCGCGGTCACTGCCGCCTGCTGGTTCCACGGGTTCTCGCCGCGCACCATCCGGTTCAGGGCGCCGGCTGCCGCGCCATTGCCCTTCATCGCCTCCTTGCGGGTGGCGATGGTGGAAGCGGGGGCTTGCGCTTCGGCGACCGACAGCATGGCGGTGGCTGCGACCAGGGCCAGGCACGCGCCCGTGAACCCGGCTGCCACCCATTTTCGAGTGTTCATTTCGATAGCTCTCCCAATCGGTTTTTCTACGGATCGGGCGGCCTATGCCCCCGCCAGACCAGCCCCGACAAGGCACTATGACACGCACATTTCCTGGCTGGCAACCGGACCCGCGGGACGCCGGCTTCACGATTTGTAATCCTGGAACGGCCGCAGCGTTTGAATTCATCATTCCGCCGCGGTAGGTTGACAGCGCGGCACCTGCCTCGATGGGCCCGGGCAGGCTCCCAGCTCGGCCACGGATGATTGATTGATGAACCGATACTGGATCATCGGTGGCGTCGGCGTTCTTCTCGCCTTGATTGCCGTGGGGTTGAACGAGTTCGTTTCGCGTCAGGAGCGAGTCTCGGAAGCCGCACCGCGAAGCCAGGCGATTGCGCCGACTCCGGCAACACAAGCGCAACCGCTGCCGGCGGTCGCGGCGCCTTCCTCGACGCCTCAGCCGGTGGCCCCCAGCTTCGATGTGGTCCGGGTCAATCCCAGCGGCGATGCGGTCATCGCCGGTCGCGGCGCTCCCAATACCGAGGTGACCGTGCTCGATGGCGACAAGCCCATCGGCAAGGTCATGGCCGATGCCCGCGGCGAGTGGGTGTTGCTGCCCTCCCAGCCCTTGACCCCCGGAACCCGGTCGCTTTCCTTGAGCCAGCGCAGCGCCGACGGCTCGAACCAGACCTCCGAGCGGGTGGTGGTTCTGGTCGTGCCCGAGCGCCAGAAGGATATCGCCGGACGTCCGAGCGACCAGCCGAGCCAAGCCCTGGCGCTCTCGGTGCCCAGGCAAGGCACCGGGCCGAGCCAGGTCTTGCAGGCGCCGCAAGCAAACGCTGCTTCGCCGCCGCGCGCCAATATTGTCCCGCCGGCGGCCGTCGCCCCAACATCGAGCGCACCGGCCGCATCGACCGCACCCAATGTCCCGACCGTCACCGTCGATGTCGTCGACTACGACGATGCTGGGCGCATCAGCTTTGCCGGCAAGGCGGAATCCGGCGCCGAAGTGCGCGTCTATCTCGACAACAAGCTGATCGGCGCGGCCACCGCCGGATCCGGCGGGGATTGGCGCTTGAGCCCGTCCGGGGAAATCGCGCCGGGGCTCTATACCTTGCGCGCGGATCGCGTCGGCGGGGACGGCCGCGTGGTGGCGCGCGCCGAACTGCCCTTGCGCCGCGCGGCACCGCTCGGCGATTTGACCGCCGCCAACTTCATCGTCATCCAGCCCGGCAACAATCTTTGGTCGATCGCGCGGCGTGTCTATGGCCAGGGCACCCAGTACACTGTCATCTACCAGGCGAACCAGGATCAGATCCGCGATCCCGATCTGATCTATCCGGGTCAGGTCTTCCAGCTTCCGACAGCGGTCAACTGAGAGCGGCAGTGCTGAAGACCGTGCTCGTTCCGATCGCCTCCGATGGGTGGCCGTTCATCGGCGGCTTGGCGATCCTGTCGCTCTTCACCTTGTGGCTGTTCGAGCCTCTGGGCTGGGCCGTCGTTCTCTCGACCCTCTGGTGCACCTATTTCTTCCGCGATCCCGATCGTGTCGTGCCGATCCGCCCGGGGTTGATCGTCAGCCCCGCCGACGGCGTCGTTCAGGCGATCACCCGCGCCACGCCGCCGGCCGAGCCCGGCATGGGCATGCACGCGCGCCCGCGCATCAGCATCTTCCTCAACATTTTCGATGTGCATGTGAACAGAGCGCCCTGCGACGGCGAGGTGACCGCGCTCGACTACCGGCCGGGCAAGTTCCTCAACGCCTCGCTCGACAAGGCCAGCATCGACAACGAGCGGCAGTCGATCCGGCTGGCGCTGAACGACGGCCGCGACATCGCCGTGGTGCAGATCGCCGGACTGATCGCGCGGCGCATCCTGTGCCAGGCGCGCCTGGGCCAGCGGCTGCTGGCCGGCGAGCGCTTCGGCATGATCCGCTTCGGCAGCCGGGTCGACGTGT